>NZ_JBEXJK010000168.1:0-16801 GCF_040609095.1 Kitasatospora sp. NPDC004799 | reverse complement strand
CCCGGCCCGCGCCCGGGCGGCGGCCCCCGCGGGGGCGCGGCGCCGCCACAGGGTTCCGGGAATCAGGCCGTCACAGGTAGAGCCCGGTCGAACCCTCCGTGTCGCCGAAGCGGGTCGCGGCGACGGCGTGCAGGTCGCGCTCGCGCAGCAGCACGTAGGTGGCGCCGCGGACCTCGACCTCCAGCTTGTCCTCCGGGTCGTACAGCACCCGGTCGCCGGGCTCCACCGAGCGCACGCTCTGGCCCACCGCGACGGCCTCCGCCCAGGTGCAGCGCTTGGACAGCTCCGCCGTGGCCGGGATCAGGATGCCGCCGGTGGAGCGGCGCTCGCCCTCGCCGCCCTCGGTGCGCACCAGTACGCGGTCGTGCAGCATCCGGATCGGCAGCTTCTCGCCGAGCCGGTCGTGGCGGACGGGCTCCGGCGAGTGGTCGGAGCGGATCGCATCGTCGTTCGTACTCACGGTCCCGAAGGTACCTCCCCCCGGCGCGGCGCGTGACGGTGGCCCGGCATGCGGAAGGCCCGACCCGCTTCAGGCCCGACCCACGGAGGAGCCGGGCACGCGGAAGGGCCGGGCGCCCGATGCCGCCCGACCCTTCCGTCCGTACCGCTACCGCTCAGCCCTTGCGGCGCTTGCGGCTCGAGACGACCAGCAGCACCAGGCCCACCCCGACCAGCGCGGCCGGGACGACCCGCTCGCGGCGCGGCTGCCCCTTCTCGTCCACGAACTGCGCCTTGACCTTCTCCACCACGCCGCTGGCGGCCACGTAGGCCCGGGCGGTCTTCTCCTCGACGGCGGCCGCGGCCTTCGCCTTGACCTGGGCGGAGATGGTGCTCGGGTGGACGCGGACGGCCAGTTCGTCCAGGGTCGACGCCAGCCGGTCACGCGTCCGCTCGATGTCCGCCTCGATCTGGGCGGTCGTCCGCGCCGACTTGTCCTGCGTGCTCGCCTCGCCCACTCGGGCCACCCCATTCACTCGCCGATGTTGTTCCGTCCGATCCGTTCGATCGGTGCGACTGACCCAGTGTGTCAGCTGCCGCACACGGTCGCGCGGCCCCACCCACCATCGGAGGTAAGTTTGCCGTGGTACGACCGCCCGTCCCAGCCTCCAGGAGAGTACGACCGTGTCTGAGCGCCTCCAGCCCGGCGACACCGCGCCCGCCTTCAGCCTGTCCGACGCCGACGGCAACCAGGTGTCCCTGGCCGACCACGCGGGCCGCAAGGTCATCGTCTACTTCTACCCCGCCGCGCTGACCCCCGGCTGCACCAAGCAGGCCTGCGACTTCACGGACAACCTGGAGCTGCTCGCGGGCGCCGGCTACGACGTCATCGGCATCTCCCCGGACAAGCCGGAGAAGCTCGGCAAGTTCCGCGAGGCCGAGAACCTCAAGGTCACCCTGCTGTCCGACCCGGAGAAGGCGACGCTGGAGGCGTACGGCGCCTTCGGCGAGAAGCAGAACTACGGCCGCACCTACCTCGGCGTGATCCGCTCCACGATCGTCGTGGACGAGCAGGGCAAGGTCGAGCACGCCTTCTACAACGTGCGGGCCACCGGCCACGTCGCCAAGCTGCTGCGCGACCTCAGGATCGGGGCGTAGACGCCACTACCCCCGGAACGACGGAGCGGTGGCGGCACACCCCCCGACCGGGTGCACCGCCACCGCCGTCCCTCACCTCAGCGGGCCGCCCTGATCAGCAGGCCCCGAGGTCGCTCCAGACGCCCCACGCACCGCTGGCCGCGGGGTCGTCGCCCTTGGTCCACCACTTGTTCTGGTAGTAGTGGCCCTTCCACGAGACCTTGGTGGGGGTCGCGTAGGTGGTGCCCGCGTCCCAGCTCGGGGCGGCCGTGCAGGTGCCCGAGGTCGGGGTCGCGGTCGGGGTCCCGGTCGGGGTGGCCGTCGGCGTCCCGGTCGGCGTGCCCGTGGGGGTCGGCGTCGGGGTGGCCGTCTGTGTCGGGGTCGGGGTCGGCGTGCCGCCGTCCACCGCGCCGCGGGTCAGGTCGCCCTTGATCCCGTACAGCGTGCCGCCCACGTTGACCGTCCAGTTCGACGGCGTGGACACCGGCAGGTAGTAGACGAAGTCCATGTCGATCGAGGCGCCCGGCGCCAGCGACTGCCAGCCCGGCAGCTTGACCGACACCCGGTTGTAGGTGCCCTTCAGACCGCCGACGTTGCCCGGGCCCGGGTTGTCCTGCTTGATGACCTGGAGGCCGAAGCCGGACTGGTCCTTGGCGTTGCCCGGCGCCGAGTTGGCGTAGTCGAACTGGAACTCGGTGCCGCCCGGCAGGGTCAGCGTCGAGTTGTTGACGATGTGCAGCTTCGGGTTGATCGGGTAGTTCGAGTCGCCCAGCGCGAAGTTGGTGAACGACACGTCGATCGGCAGGGTCTGCTGCGGCAGCGTGGTCGTCGAGCGGACCGCGCCGTACGGGGACGCCGCCTTGAACTTGTCGTACATCAGCGTGGTCAGCGTGTTGCCGGGCACGTACTGGCCCTTGCCGCCGTTGGCGGTGGCGTCCCAGCGGTAGTCGCCCGCGAGCTCCCAGATCATCGCGCCGCCGGCACCCTGGTTGACGATGTAGTCCGCCTTGGCGCCCACCGACTGCTCGTCCTCGGTGGAGAGGAACACCTTCTTGGCGTCGTTCCACAGCCACGGCGCCACCAGGGTGGAGCTGTAGTTGCGGGTGTAGGTGCCCTGCAGCGCGGTGTCGGAGACGCCGTACTTGGCCAGGTAGTCGGGCAGGATGCCCTTCTCCAGGTTCTTGGCGTGCCACATCGGGTTCGACCCGGCCGGGGACTCCTTGCCCGCGTCGTCCTTGTCGTTCCAGATGTTGTCGATGCCGACCGCGCCGTCACCGCAGGAGGTCAGGCCGGAGCCGGCCGGGCAGGTGGTCGCCGAGGCGGTGCCCCAGAGGCCGTTGGTGCCGCCCTGCACGTTCTTGAAACCACGGGTGTAGTACGGCAGGCCGACGTTGATCCGGCCGCCGGGCATCGAGCCGCGGAAGTAGTGGTACGACCAGTCGGCGTTCAGGTAGCCGATGCCGCCGTACTGCGCGGTGCCGTAGACGTTGGCGGCGGCCAGCTCGCCGTCCTTGCCGTCGTCGAACAGCGAGGCGTTCGGGCCGACGTACTTGTTCCAGGCGCCGTGCAGGTCGTACGACATGATGTTGACGTAGTCCAGGTACTTGGCCACCTGGAAGGTCTCCATGCCGCGCAGCAGGTAGCCCGAGGACGGGGCCGCGACCGACAGCAGGTAGTGCTTGCCGTCGGCGGCGCCGGCCTTGTCCAGGCTCTCCCGCAGGGTCTTCATCAGCGCCGCGTAGCCCTTGGCCAGCGAGCCGCGCTTGCCGTTGGCCAGCTGCCAGTCCAGCGGGTTGCCGGCGTCCTTCATCGAGGTCGGGTACTCGTAGTCGATGTCGACGCCGTTGAAGCCGTACTTGCGGATGAAGTCGACCGAGGAGGCGGCGAAGGTGTCGATGCCGGCCTGGTTGACGCTGCCGTCCGGGTTGACGGTCATCGAGTAGAAGCCGCCGGAGTTGACGCGCTTGCCGTCGTCCCCGAAGTAGCCGCCGGTCTCGGTCCAACCGCCCACCGAGATCAGGGTCTTCACGTTCGGGTACTGCTTCTTGTACTTCGTCAGCAGGTTGAAGTGGCCCTTGTACGGCAGGCTCGGGTCCAGCTCGGCGCCGGGGACGCCGGGGAAGGAGATCCCGGTGGCCTCGTTGGTCGGGCCGTCGGTGCCGACCGAGAGCTTGTTGTCGCCGCCGACGTGGCCGAAGGCGTAGTTGAGGTGGGTGACCTTGTCCCAGGGGACGTCGCTCACCAGGTACGGCGCGTCGCCGTTCTTGCCGGTGCGCCAGCCGGTGAAGTAGCCGATGATGCGGCGCTGGTGGTCCGCGCCCATCTTCTCGCGCCCGCTGGTGTCGTAGACGGAGCAGTACGGGACGTCCACTCCGGCCGTCTGGTACAGGCCGTCCGGCCGACACGCCGCGTTGTCGACGGCCGCCGACGCCTGCGAGGGCGCCGCGCCCAGCGTCGCCATCAGCAGCCCGGCCAACGACGCCGCGGCGAGCGAGGCCACACCGGCCCGCGCCGCCGGGCTCTTCCGGCGGTGGGCGGCGGTGGGACGCCGCTCCGCCGTGTTTCGGATCAACACTCGGTCCTCCGGGAGAGAGTGTCGGCGCGTGCCTGTGGGGGAGCACGCACGTGGGGGATTGCAATTGGCGCAGAAGCTATGTGGTCTGAACCACATAGGTCAATAGGTCTGTACCAATTGGTAATCAGAAGCTAAACATCCCGGAGGCCGTGACCAACCCACTCCCCGATCGTTCGCATACCGGGGGACGGGCACACGCCTGCCCGAAGGGGGAACAACCATGGCGATCGAGTACACCGACGAACTGCTCGCGAGCATCGCTGCCACTGCCGGCTCTCTCGACGAGGTGCTGGTCGCACTCGGCCGGGAGCCCAACCGCGACCGGCGCAAGTACCTGCGTCGCAAGCTCACCGAGTACGGGATCGACACCTCGCACTTCCGCCCGACCGGTAGCGTCTACACCCGGGAGATCCTTGAGGAGGCCGTCTCGGCGTGCCACAGCGTGGCCGGGGTCGTGCGCTACCTCCACAAGCGCCAAGCCGGCGGCACCCAAGCCCACATCGGGCGCCGTATCAAGGCACTCGGCATCGACACCTCCCACTTCACCGGGCAGGCCCACGCCCGCGGCAAGCGGCTCCCCACCAGAATCCCCGCTGATGAGCTCCTCGTCCGGCGAGCTGCGGAAGCCAAGCGGCTTCCCGGCTCGCGGATCCGCAGCGCATTGGCCGAGCTCGGCCGACCCGAGCTGTGCGAGGGCTGCGGCACCGGCCCCGAGTGGCTCGGCCGACCTATGACGCTGGAGGTCGACCACATCAACGGCGACTGGTCGGACAACCGGCCGGACAACCTCCGGCTGCTCTGCCCGAACTGCCATGCCATCACCGCGACCTACTGCAGGCGAAAGAAGGGCGGTGTCCCAGCCCAGGGCGAAGCCCTAGACTGAAGGCCATGCGGCCTTGGCGTAACAGGCAGCCGCGCGGGTTTTAGGTGCCCGTGGGAGAAATCCCGTGAGGGTTCGAGTCCCTCAGGCCGCACTAGCCTTTAAATCGAAGGCCCGCCCCGAGTGATCTCGGGGCGGGCCTTCGACGTTTCGCCGGACGGGCCGTCAGGCGAGGAGGTCCTTGACGACCGGGGCGAGGGCGCGGAAGGCCTGGCCGCGGTGGCTGATGGCGTTCTTCTCGTCGGCCGTGAGCTCGGCGCAGGTGCGGGTCTCGCCGAGGGGCTGGAGGATCGGGTCGTAGCCGAAGCCGCCGTCGCCGGCCGGGGCGGTGCGCAGGGTGCCGAGGAGGCGGCCCTCGACGACGCGCTCGGTGCCGTCGGGGAGGGCGAGGGCGGCGGCGCAGAAGAAGTGGGCGCCGCGGTGCGGCTCGGCGATGTCGGAGAGCTGGGCGAGCAGCAGGTCGAGGTTGGCGCGGTCGTCGCCGTGCTTGCCGGACCAGCGGGCGGAGAAGATGCCGGGCGCGCCGTTCAGCACGTCCACGCAGAGGCCGGAGTCGTCGGCGACGGCGGGCAGGCCGGTGGCCCGGGCCAGGGCGTGCGCCTTGAGCAGGGCGTTCTCGGCGAAGGTGACACCGGTCTCGGGGACGTCCGGGATCTCCGGGTAGGCGTCGGCCCCGACGAGCTCGACGTCCAGGCCGGCGTCCGCCAGGATGGCGCGGAGCTCGGTGACCTTGTGCTGGTTGCGGGTGGCGAGGATCAGGCGGGTGGACATGCCGTCCACCCTACCGAGGCCCCGGGAGCGGTCAGCCGGTGCAGACCGAGGTGAGGTTGCCGGCCGCGTCGCCGAGCGGCTTGAGGTCCGGGATCTCGTTCTTCTCCGCGGCCCGCTGCACGTTCTCGACCTGCTTCTGCAGATCGGTCACGGCCTTGGCGACATCGGTGTCCTTGGAGCTCTTCCCGATCTGGTCGAGGTCGTTCTTGAGCTTCTGCAGGGCCTTCCCGGCGGCCGCCGAGTCGTTGCTCGCGTTGTCGTAGGCCTTGGTGACGTCGGCGATGTCGCCGGTGATCTTCACCGCGGTGTTGCCGCAGTCGAGCGCCTTCTGGGCGGCCGAGCAGCTCACCATGCTGAGCGGGAGGATCGCGATGAGTCCGGCCACGGCGAGGGCGGCGGGGCGGGCGATGCTCGACGGCATCCGATCCTCCTGGGGGGCGCGGGTTCCGTGGGGTGGGACGCGCGCCGAGGGGTGCGCGGTTCCCGCAGCGGGGGTGCTGCGGGAACCGTACGGTCTCCGGACCCGGCCTGTACAGCAGGCCGACCGTCCGGCGGGCCGTGCGCCGCGCGGCCCGCACGGACGTCCGTACCCGGCCGACCGCCGGCCGAACGGCCGTCCGGGCGCGCGGGCTGACCATGCGTCCGTTCCGGTCCACGGCCGCGGGGCCCGCGCCGGTTCAGCCCTCCAGGGCCTTGCGCTGGATCTCGTCCAGCTCCGCGCAGCCGAGGCTGCCGAGGTCGAGCAGCCGGTCGAGCAGGGCGCGGTCGAACGGGGCGCCCTCGGCGGTGCCCTGGACCTCGACGAAGCGGCCGTCGGAGGTGCAGACGATGTTCATGTCGGTCTCGGCGCGCACGTCCTCCTCGTACCGGAGGTCGAGCATCGGGACGCTGTCGATGATGCCGACGCTGACGGCGCTGACGCCGCCGGTGATCGGCTGGCCCTTGGCGCGCAGCAGCTTCTTGTCGCGGGCCCAGGCGACGGCGTCGACCAGGGCGACGTAGGCGCCGGTGATGGCGGCGGTGCGGGTGCCGCCGTCGGCCTGGAGGACGTCGCAGTCCAGGACGATGGTGTTCTCGGCGAGCGCGCGGTGGTCGACCACGGCGCGCAGCGAGCGGCCGATGAGCCGGCTGATCTCGTGGGTGCGGCCGCCGATGCGGCCCTTGACGGCCTCGCGGTCGCCGCGGGTGTTGGTGGCGCGCGGGAGCATGGAGTACTCGGCGGTGACCCAGCCCTCGCCGCTGCCCTTGCGCCAGCGGGGCACGCCCTCGGTGACGCTGGCGGTGCACAGCACCTTGGTGTCGCCGTAGGAGATGAGGACGGAGCCTTCGGCGTGCTTGCTCCAGCCCCGTTCGATGGTGATCGGGCGGAGCTGTTCGGGGGTGCGGCCGTCGATGCGTGACATAGGCACTGAGCGTAGTCGCTCCGGGGTCCGACTCAGGTGGCGCCGCCGGTCCGCCCCCGGGTGCGCCGCGGCCCGCCGTCCCCCTGGGCGGGTCGGCGGGCCGGGCGGGCCGAACCGGGTGGTTCAGCTCACATCATGTCCTCGATGTCGGCGGCGATCGGGTCGGCGTCGGTGCCGATGACGACCTGGATCGCGGTGCCCATCTTCACGACGCCGTGGGCGCCGGCGGCCTTGAGGGCGGCCTCGTCGACCAGGGCGGCGTCCTTGACCTCGGTGCGCAGGCGGGTGATGCAGCCCTCGACCTCTTCGATGTTCTCGATGCCGCCCAGACCGGCGACGATCTTCTCAGCCTTGCTGGCCATCTGGTTTCTCCCTCTGTCTCGGCCCTTCGGCGGCTCTGCCGGGTGCCGTCCTGCGCTGGTGCTGGGTGTCCCTCGCCGCCGGGCGGTGAGGTCCGTGCCGGTGGTTGACGCGGGTTCGGCTGCGGTCGGCCGGCGAACGGCGCGACCAGCATCACCCGCGCCGGTCCGGTCCGCCACGTTAGTCCACTTTTGGCCCATTCCGGCGGGCAGGCTCCCGATCGTCGCCCGAGGATGACGATCAGCGGGGCTCGCGCCTCCGGAGTGCGCCTGCGTCCAAGTGGTCTACACCAATATATGTGTACTCCGAGGAACGCGGGAACGGCCCCGGGTGTTCCCGAGCTCCGCCCGAGGGTCCCGCAGGGGCCACCGGCCGGCAACCGTTCCCGGAGGGCGAAGGATGAGTTCGGCAGGCGCCACGGCCCCGCGGACCACGTGGTGGCACACCTTCTACGGCGGCCTCCAGAAGATGGGCCGTTCCCTGCAGCTGCCGGTGGCGGTGCTCCCCGCCGCGGGCATCCTCAACCGCCTCGGCCAGCCGGACGTGTTCGGCAAGGACGGACTGGGCTGGAACGACGTCGCGAAGGTCTTCGCCTCCGCGGGCGGCGCGCTGCTCGACTCCTCCTTCGGCCTGCCGATGCTGTTCTGCATCGGCGTCGCGATCGGCATGGCCAAGAAGGCCGACGGCTCGACGGCGCTGGCCGCCGTGGTCGGCTTCCTGGTCTACTACAAGGTCCTGCACTCCTTCCCGGAGGACTGCCCGGCGGGGACGACCCTGGTGCCGGACGCCTGGACCGGCCAGTGCGTGAGCTACTCCTCGTCGAAGATCGCGGCCGCGACGTACCAGAACCCGGGCGTGCTGGGCGGCATCCTGATCGGCCTGCTGTCGGCCTGGCTGTGGGTCCGGTTCCACCGCACCCGGCTGGTGGACTGGCTCGGCTTCTTCAACGGCCGCCGCCTGGTCCCGATGATCACCGCCCTGGTGGGCCTGGTCATCGCCGTGCTGGCGCTCTGGGTCTGGCCGCCGATCGGCCGGGGCCTGAACGACTTCTCGCAGAACCTCTCCGACCTGGGCGCGGGCGGCGCGGGCATCTTCGGCGTGTTCAACCGCGCGCTGCTGCTGATCGGCATGCACCAGCTGCTGAACACCTTCGTCTGGTTCCAGTTCGGGGAGTTCGCCAAGCCGGACGGCACGCTGGTGCACGGCGACATCCCGCGCTTCCTGGCGGGCGACCCGACGGCCGGCCAGTTCCAGTCCGGCTTCTTCCCGATCATGATGTTCGCGCTGCCGGCCGCCGCGCTCGCGATCGCGCACTCGGCGAAGCCGCACCGGCGCAAGGAGATCTACGGCCTGATGCTCTCGGTCGGCCTGACCTCCTTCGTGACCGGCGTCACCGAGCCGATCGAGTACTCCTTCGCCTACATCGCCCCGGCCCTGTACGCCGTGCACGCGCTGCTGACCGGCGCCTCGATGGCGGTGACCTGGGGGCTCGGGGTGCACGACGGGTTCAGCTTCTCGGCCGGCCTGATCGACTACGTGATCAACTGGGGGCTCGCCACCAAGCCGTGGCTGATCATCCCGATCGGCCTCGGCTTCGCCGTCGTGTACTACGCGCTCTTCCGGTTCATCATCGTCAAATTCGACCTGAAAACTCCCGGCCGGGAGGACGAGGCCGAGGTCGAGGACGTCACCAAGGCCTGAAACCGGGCTTCCCCAGGGGTTATCCCCGCATTGGCCTCCGGACCACCGGTCCGGGGGCCCTCCGCATTTCGGAAAGCCCGGTCACCGGGCCCAACGCCCCTGGCAGGGGCAGGTTGTGCTTTTGTTGCGCCATTAGCCAAAATCGATTTTGTTGCGCAACCGGCCAAAATCGGAATCACGGCCGCTACCATGATCACCATTCGGTAAGTAGGTTTCGATTTCATAGCGCTTCCCGGTGACGGCGCTTTCCGGGGTTCCTCGACTTCTCCACCCGTGCTACAAAACTGGTCTACACCACGTGTGGTGTAGACCAGTTCGCGGTTGGCCCCCGAGCCTCCCCCCGACCGACCGCCATGCCGTTAGGAACCCACCCCCATGAGTCAGTCTGCGCAGGCACCGGCGCCCGCCACGGCTCCGGCTTCGCCAAGCCCCGCCAAGCAGTTCGGCCAGAACCTCCTCCAGGGTCTGCAGAAGATCGGCCGCAGCCTCCAGCTGCCCATCGCCGTGCTCCCCGCCGCCGGCCTGCTGATGCGTCTCGGCCAGGACGACGTGTTCGGCAAGGACGGCCTCGGCTGGAACAAGGTCGCCTCGGTCTTCGCCACCGCCGGTGACGGCGTGTTCGCCAACCTGCCGCTGCTCTTCGCGGTGGGCATCGCGATCGGCTTCGCCAAGAAGGCGGACGGCTCCACCGCCCTCGCCGCGCTGGTCGGCTTCCTGGTCTACAAGAACGTCCTCACCGCGTTCCCGGTCTCCGAGGGCCACGTCGACGGCGACAAGTGGGTCAAGCCGGTCTACCAGGACCCGGGTGTGCTCGGCGGCATCGTGATCGGCCTGCTGGCCGCGGTGCTGTGGCAGAAGTACCACCGCACCAAGCTGGTCGACTGGCTCGGCTTCTTCAACGGCCGCCGCCTGGTCCCGATCATGATGGCCTTCGTCGGCACCGGCATCGGCGTCTTCTTCGGTCTGGCCTGGGGCCCGATCGGTGACGCCGTCAAGTCCCTAAACGACTCCCTGATCGGTGCCGGCGCGTTCGGCGCGGGCGCGTTCGGCCTGGTCAACCGCGGTCTGCTGCCGGTCGGCATGCACCAGTTCGTGAACTCCTTCGCCTGGTTCCAGACCGGTGACTTCACCAAGCCCGACGGCACCGTCGTGCACGGCGACCTGACCCGCTTCTTCGCCGGCGACCCGACCGCCGGACAGTTCATGTCGGGCTTCTACCCGATCATGATGTTCGCGCTGCCCGCCGCCGCGCTGGCCATCGCCCACGCCGCCAAGCCGCACCGCCGCAAGGCCGTCACCGGCATGATGGTCTCGCTGGCCCTGACCTCCTTCGTCACCGGTGTCACCGAGCCGATCGAGTTCGCCTTCGTCTTCATCGCCCCGGTCCTGTACGTCATCCACGCGCTGCTCACCGCCGTGTCGATGACCGTCACCTGGGCGCTCGGCGTGCACGACGGCTTCACCTTCTCCGGCGGCCTGATCGACTACGCGCTGGCCTGGAACAAGGCCACCGACCCGTGGATGATCATCCCGCTCGGCCTGGTCTTCGCCGCGGTCTACTACTTCCTGTTCCGCTTCGCGATCACCAAGTTCAACCTCAAGACCCCCGGTCGCGAGGACGACGACGAGATCGAGGACGTCACCAAGGCCTGACGCCCGCGTCACCGCCCGCCCGAAGGCCCCGTCCCGCCGCTGCTCCACCAGCGGCGGGGCGGGGCCTTCCGCGTACCAGGGGCCGAAACGGCGGTTGACGAACCGACGGACGCCCTGGTCAACTGAAGCGGTGAACGCCTCGTGCCCGCTGGTCACCCGCAGCCACATCGACTTCGGTCGCGTGTGGTCCGCGGCGTGTCGCGGCTGAGCTGACCGTTCCCCCGCCGCCGCCCGGCTGACGTCCCGCCCGGCGCCGGTTCCTCCCTCCCCCGCCCGTACGGGCTCCGCCCCCGGGCCGCCACCGCGCTCCGGCGCGCCCCCGTGCCCGTGCCCGCGCACGGCCGCGCCGGGGCCCGCTCGCGTCCGCACGAGGAAGTCAGGCTCACCATGCCCCGCCAGTTGCACCTGTCCGCCGCCCTCGACAGCCCCGGCCGCTTCGACGCCGGGCACTACGCCTACCTCGCCCGCCTCGCCGAGCGGGCCACCCTGGACTTCGTCACCCTCGACGACTCCTTCGCCGCCGCGCCGAGCCGCCCCGACGCGCTCGCCGCGCTCGCCCGGATCGCCCCGCTGACCGACCGGGTCGGGCTGGTGCCGACCGTCACCACCACCCACACCGAGCCCTTCCACACCTCGATCTCGGTCAACACCCTGGACTGGGCGAGCGAGGGCCGGGCCGGCTGGCTGGTCGGCGTCTCCACCACCGAGGCCGAGGCCCGGGCCTTCGGCCGCCGGCCGGTCGCCGCCGAGGACGAGCTGTGGTCCGAGGCCGCCGACGCCGTCGAGGTGGCCGCCCGGCTCTGGGACAGCTGGGAGGACGACGCGGAGATCCGCGACACCGCCACCGGACGGTTCGTCGACCGCGACAAGCTGCACTACATCGACTTCGCGGGCCCGCACTTCTCGGTCCGCGGCCCGTCCATCACCCCGCGCCCGCCGCAGGGCCGCCCGGTGGTCGCGGTACCGGTCGACGCCGCCGACCTCGCGCCGGACGCCTCCCCGGGCGGGCGGGCCCGGGTCGCCGCCGCGATCCGGCACGCCGACGTCGTACTGCTCGACGCCCCCGACCGCGCCACCCGGCTGACCGCCGCCACCGAACTGCGGCTGCGGGCCGGCGAGGGCCTGCGCATCCTCGCCCGGCTCGGCACCGCCCTGTCCGCCCTGCCCGACCGGGCCGCCGACGAGCGGCTGCTCGCCGAGCTCACCGCGACCGGCACCGGCGTCGACGGCTTCCACCTCTCCCCCGCCGACCCGCCGCGCGACCTGGCCGCCCTGGCCGACCGGATCGCCCCCGCCCTGCGCGCCGCCGGACTGCTGCGCGCCGAGTACTCCGGCCGCACCCTGCGCGACCACCTCGGCCTGGCCCGCCCGGCCAGCCGCTACGCCGCCCGCCCCGCCGGCGCCCCCACCGCTTCCCCCGCCCTCGCCGAGGTGACCCGATGACGGACCGACCGCTCAAGCAGATCCACCTCGCCGCGCACTTCCCCGGCGTCAACAACACCACGGTGTGGAGCGACCCGGCCGCCGGCAGCCACATCGAGTTCTCCTCCTTCCGCCACCTCGCGCAGACCGCCGAGCGCGGGAAGTTCGACTTCTTCTTCCTCGCCGAGGGCCTGCGGCTGCGCGAGGCCAAGGGCCTCATCCACGACCTCGACGTGGTCGGCCGCCCCGAGTCGATCACCGTGCTGAACGCGCTGGCCGCCGTCACCGAGCGGCTCGGCCTGGCCGCCACCGTCAACGCGACCTTCAACGAGCCGTACGAACTGGCCCGCCGGTTCGCCTCGCTGGACCACCTCTCCGGCGGCCGCGCGGCCTGGAACGTGGTCACCTCCTCGGACGCCTTCACCGGGGAGAACTTCCGCCGCGGCGGCTACCTGGACCGCGCCGACCGCTACACCCGGGCCGCCGAATTCGTCCAGCTGGCACGGGAGTTCTGGGACGCCGGGGAGGAGACCGTCCGGCACTCCGGCCCGCAGTTCGAGGTCGAGGGCCGGCTCTCGCTGCCGCGCCCGCCGCAGGGCCACCCGGTGGTGATCCAGGCCGGGGACTCCGACGAGGGGCGCGAGTTCGCCGCCGCCACCGCCGACGTGGTGTTCTCCCGGCACTCCACCCTCGCCGACGGCCAGGCCTTCCACGCCGACGTCAAGCGCCGGCTCGCCGCGTACGGGCGCAAGCCGGACGAGCTGAAGATCATGCCCGGGGCCACCTTCGTCCTCGGCGACACCGACGCCGAGGCCGCCGAACGGGCCCGGGAGATCCGCCGGGCCCAGGTCAGCCCGCAGACCGCGATCGTCTTCCTGGAGCAGGTCTGGGGCATCGACCTCTCCGACCACGACCCGGACGGACCGCTGCCGGCCGTCGACCCCGACCCGGACAGCGCCCTGGTCCAGGGCCGGGTCCGGCACGGCGACCCGGTGGCCGTCGCCGAACGGTGGCGGGCGGTGGCCGCGGAGAAGAAGCTGACCAGCCGCGAGCTGGTGATCGAGCTGACCGGCCGGCAGTCCTTCATCGGCTCCCCCGCCACCGTCGCCGGGCAGATCGACCACTTCGTGCAGAACGACGCGGCCGACGGCTTCATCCTCGTCCCGCACCTCACCCCGGGCGGCCTGGACGAGTTCGTCGACCGGGTGGTCCCGCTGCTCCAGGAGCGCGGGGTGTTCCGCACCGACTACACCGGTCCCACCCTGCGGGACCACCTCGGCCTGCCGGTCCCCGGGCGGCGCTGACGCGCAGGAGCGGCCGTGGCCGACTCGCGCCACCGGCACCGGCTGACGCCGGCGGGGTGACCGTGCGCGGCCCGCCCGGGTCTCCCGGCCGGACCGCGCACGGCGGGCGGTCAGCTGGTGCGGCGGCGGCGGACCAGGGCGAAGGTCCCCGCTCCGGCACCGACCAGCAGCGCACCGGCGCCCGCGATCAGGCCGGTCCGGTCGCTGTCGGCGCCGGTGGAGGCCAGGTTCGGGTCCACCGGCCGGGCGGCGGCCGCGGGGGCGTTGTCCACCGGCGCCGGAGCGGCGGGCGCCTTGGTGACGTCCCCGGCCGGCCGGGCGACGGGCGCGCCGCCGTCCGGCTTCGACTCGGAACCGTGCGAACCGTTCGAGCCGGACCAACCGTGGGAGCCCTGGGAGTCGTTCGACCTGGACGAACCGGACGAACCGGACGAGCCGGACGGGGTGGACGTGGCAGACGGGGTGGACGTGGCGGACGGGGCGGGCTCCGGCGCGGGGGCGACGACCTCGGTGGTGGCGCCCTGCGAGCACATCGTGGTGCCCCGGAACGGTGTCTCGCCCTCGTTGACGAACACGCAGGGGTGCAGCTCGGTCCGGCCGAGCGGGCTGTCGGCGGGGTAGCTGATCCGCACCCGCCTGGTCTGCGAACTGTTCGGCGCCGCCGAGGAGTCGCGGCCGTCCAGGTAGTGCCCGGCCTGCTCCTCCGCCGGGACGGTGACGGCCGGCACGGTGGTCCAGGTCCCGTCGGCGCCGCGGACCTCGACCGTGGCGATCCGGTCGGTGAACAGCACGTTGCCGAGGTTGGTGTAGGCGGACGGCGTCGGGTTCTTCAGCACCGCGTCGAACTCGACGGGCGCTCCGCCCGCGACGACCGAGGCCGGGACCCCGGACAGGCCGTTGCTGATCCCGTCGACCTTGATCACGTGGGTGTCGTTCAGCGGCGGCTCGACCGGGCTGTCCAGCCACCAGCCCTTGACGGCGGTGCGGAAGGTGAGCTCGGGGCCGACGCCGCCGTTGCCGGCCCCGTCGTGGGGCTTGCCCATGGGAACGCCGAGGCGCAGCTTGATGTCCGCGCCGCCGGCCGGGGCGTAGAGCTTGTCGGTGCCGCCCGAGTAGACCGTCCGGTCGTCCTCGACGCGCTCCGTCAGGTCCACCGTGCGCCAGTCGGGGATCGACTCGTCGTAGTACTCCAGGCTCAGGGCGTCCGGCGGCGTCCCGAGGCCGGTCTCGATCACGAACTCCAGCACGACGGCGTTGCCCTGGTCCCCCGCGTTGCCGATGTGCTCGGTGAACTCGACCGGCCCGCCCGCGAAGCCGATCACGGCCGGGGCGTTCACGGTGAGGCTGTACGGCCCCGGAGCGGCGGAGGCCGGGGTGGCGGTCACGGCGCCGCCGGCGGCCAGCGCGGCGGTGAGGGCGAGCGCCGGGACGAGCCGGCGCGCCCGGGTCAGGGCACGGTTGGTCTTGCGCATGGGAGTCCCCCCTGGATCCGCCCCGGACCGGCGGGGCCGGATCCGGGCAGCACGAAACGAGCCTGACGAGTGGTGTGATCGCGGCCGCGCCCGACGGGCCGGCCGTTCCGGCGGCGTCTCCCGCCGCCCACTCATTAGGACGTGCGGGGGGCGCGGGGGTTGCGGGTCGTCCCGGAACTCCTTCTCCGGGGCCGCGCTGGGGGCCCGCGGCACCCCGGCTCCGGGCAGGTCGGTCCTGGTCACACCTCGTACACCGCACCGGCCCGGGCGACCTCGACCGGCCCGGGGTAGGCGGCCTCGGCGTCCCGGCGGTTGTGCTCGGCGTCGGTCCACGGGGGGATGTGGGTGAGGACGAGCCGGCGGGCGCCGGCCGCGGCGGCGTGCTCGCCCGCCTCGCGGCCGTTGAGGTGGACGGCCCGGTAGGTGTCGCGGCCGTCGATGTACGCGGCCTCGCAGAGGAAGAGGTCGGTGTCGCGGGCGAGTGCGACGAGTTCGGCGCTCTCGCCGGTGTCCCCGCTGTAGACCAGCGAGCGGCCGCCGTGCTCCAGCCGGAAGGCGAAGGCGTCGACGGGGTGGTTGACCTGGGCGACGTCGATCCGGAACGGCCCGAGTTCGAAGCCGCCGGGGGTGAGGCCGCGGAACTCGAACACCTCCTTCATCCCGGGGTTCTCCGGCATGTCGTAGGCGCGGGCGAGCCGCTCGGCGGTGCCGGCCGGGCCGTACACGGGCAGCAGTTCGGGGCAGCCCTCGGCGCGGTAGTTGCGGGCCACCCAGTAGGCGCACAGGTCGACGCAGTGGTCGGCGTGCAGGTGGCTGAGCAGGACGGCGTCGACGTCGTAGAGGCCGGTGTACTTCTGGAGGGCGCCGAGCGCTCCGTTGCCGAGGTCGAGGACGACGCGGTAGCCCTCGGCCTCGACCAGGTAGCTGGAGCAGGGCGAGTCGGCGGACGGGAAGCTCCCCGAGCACCCCACCACGGTCAGTTTCATCCGAGCCCCTCCGCCCCGACATGTCCTGGCTGCTGCTGGAAAACGGCATCGCCGTCCTCCACCGGTACGGCGTGGAAAACAGCATGGAAAACGGCAGGCCGGGCCCGGTGGACCGGCCGGTAGCACTGCGTTGGTGTGTCGAGGGTAAGGGCGGAGCGGCACTTTGCCCCCGTCCCCGTGCCGGGCTGTGGGCGGAATCACCAGAACGCCCGGGGTGGGGGTGCGGGCGGTTGACGGGCCGGGGTTCAGCGGCGCCGGGGCCGGTTGCGGGCCCAGCTGCGGATGGTGAAGGGGTACCAGCGCGGGTGTCCGCTGCCGTCGATCACGTCCGGGTCGGGCAGCAGCCGGTGCCGGCGGTAGCTGCGGACGGTCTCGCGCCGGACGTTGATGTGGCGGGCGATCTCGGCGTAGGACCACAGCTCGGGACCACGGGTCACGGGGGCACCTCCGGGGGGACGGGGGCGGACGTTCGTGACGCAGCTTCGCCGCAACGGCCCGGGCGCCGGGCACGGAACGGGCATCGTGGCAGTTCCGTGACGAACCGGGAGCAATGCGCGGACAAACGCCCGGCCCGCCCGGTGGGGGCGGTTCGCGCCGGCCCGGTGGTGGCGTTCACCCCCGGCCCGGTACGGTTCGCCGCATGAACGGCATGACCGCCACCTGGCTCGTCCTGGCGCTGCTGGGCGTCGCGCTGCTGGC
>NZ_JBEXJK010000167.1:0-16822 GCF_040609095.1 Kitasatospora sp. NPDC004799 | reverse complement strand
GTCGCCGCCGCGCACGCCGAGGCGCTGGAGGTGCAGATCCGCACCCTCCGGCTACGCCGGGCGGTGCTGCTCGCGCCGCGAGGTCCGCGCGCACCCAGCCGGCGAGCACGGCGGGGCCGGCCTCCTCGGGCAGGGCGGCGAGCCGGGTGCCCAGGCCCTCCTCGACCAGGGCCAGCAGCCGGTCGCGGGCGGCCGGGCTGAGCGTGTCGAAGCCGCCGCGCAGTGCGGGGAGCCGGTCCAGGAAGGCGTCGTCGGGCAGCGAGGTGACCCGCTCCAGCACCGGTTCCAGTGCCTGCGGCGCGGAGTCGAACAGCCCCTCCGCGGCCGTCAGCAGTCCGACCAGCGCCCGCCCGAGCGCGTGCCGCGCCTGCGGACCGGTCGCGCCGTCCACCCACGAGGCGGCCCGACCGCCCAGCACCTCGGCCGGCTCCTGACCGAGCAGCACCCGCACGGCACCGGCCGCGCCCCGCACCAACGGGCTGCCCTGCTCGGCGAGTTCGGCCAGCACGTACGCCAACCGCACTCCGCCGAGGCGGTCCGCCCGTCGCACCAGCTCCACCAGCGCCCGCGCGTCCTGCGGATCGTCCGACCCGCCCAGCCCCTCCAACTGCCGCACGGCGGCCACGGTGAGCACCTCCCCGGCAGCGAGGAGGGGCCGGCCCGTGGGGCCGGAAGGTCGGCGGGGACCGCTGTCCGCCGACGCGTCGCCGATCGGGACCTGGCGGCCGTCGGCAACCGGCCCGTCGGGCACCGCGTCGCCGACGCCGGGGGTGCGCCCGTCGAGGTGGCCGACGACGGGCAATCCGTCGGCGAGGGCCGGGGCGGCACCGCGAGGAGCGGCGGCCTGGTCGACGGTGGGGCCGTCGGCCGTCGACGCACCCGCCGCGACCGCTCCGGTGCCGTCACTGCGTCCGACGGCCGTCCCCGCATCGCCCGCGCGTCCGGTGCCGCCGGGGGCAGGCTCCGCAAGCACCCTGACCGCTCCGGCCGGGACGGCAGCGCCGGAGGCCGATGCAAATGCCCTGCCAGCTCCTCCCGTTGGGGCCGCAGTGACAGCGGCGACGACACCTCCGGCTCTGCCCACGGCGCTAGCGTCGCCCGCAGCCGAGGCGTTGGACTCCTCGCCCTCAGCGGCCAGGCGGCGACCGGCATGGCTGTCGACAGCACCCGGGGCAGCCGTCACCGTGCCGCCCGAGCCCGGG
Organism: Kitasatospora sp. NPDC004799; assembly: GCF_040609095.1. Classification (NCBI taxonomy): domain Bacteria; kingdom Bacillati; phylum Actinomycetota; class Actinomycetes; order Kitasatosporales; family Streptomycetaceae; genus Kitasatospora; species Kitasatospora sp. NPDC004799. Next base: position 15,620 of record NZ_JBEXJK010000167.1, on the reverse strand, counting down.
GCGCAAGCACCGGAAGCCGAGGCAACGAGCCCGCCGGCTCCCCCCGTTGGGGCCGCAGCGCCCCCTGCTCCTTCCACCAGGGCGCCGCCGCCCACCGCGGCGGCCTCCTCCTCCCCTCCCGCCGGGGTGTAGCCGGGGAAGTGGCCCGCGGTCAGGCGGTCGACGAGCGCCAGGGCGTCGAGGAGCTCGGGCAGGGTGGCGGAGGTGGGGAGGACCGTGGTGAGTTGGGTGAGGCGGGTCTCCGCGAGGGCGGGGAGGGCGCAGGAGGCCGCGGCGGTGAGGCCGTCGATGATCTCGCGCGGGGTCGGCTGGTCGGTGAGGTGGGCCCGCAGGGCGCCTTCGGCGGCCTGGGCGGGGGTGACGCCGCGGGTGCTGGCCACGGTGAGCATGGCCGCGGAGGCGGGCGTCCAGTGCAGGCGCCAGCGGGTGCCGAGGGTCTCGGTGCCGCCGGCGCCGGTGGTGGCGACCGGTTCCGCGTAGGGGACCTCGCAGGCGATGAGGCGGTGCAGCAGGATCTCGCGGCGCCGGTCGAGGTCGCTGCGCAGCGGGTCGAGGCGCAGGTCGCGCGGGCCGGGGTCGGCGGGGCCGGGGAGGCCGAGGTCGCCGAGGAGGGTCTCGACGGCGGGGGCCAGCCCGCTGCGCGGCGCGGCGGGGGTGGGGCGGCCGGTGCGGGTTCCGACCTGCACCTGTTCGTGGGCGCGGGCGACGGCCCGGCCGCGGCCGAGCGGCTCGCCCTGGGCGAGGACGGTCTGCACCGCTTCGACGAGTTCCCCGCGGCCGGGGGCGGCGTGGCCGCGCAGCCGGGCGAGGTCGCCGGCCAGGCGGACGATCTCGCGGGCGTCGGCCGGGCCGCTGGGGTGGTCCTGGGTGCGCAGGGCGGCGCAGATCCGGACGGCGGTGGTGGTGAGCGCCTCGGCGAGGCGGTCGGGATCGCCGCCGGCGTCCAGGACGGTGTGCTGCCACTCCGGGTCGCGGATGCCCGCCGGGTACCCGGAGCGGGCGTCGAGCAGCGGGTAGGTGTACGGGATGAGGGACAGGACGTGCCCGGCGTCGTCCGGCTGCGGCGGCTGCTCGCTGGCGAGGGGGCCGTCCAGCAGGGCGGAGGCGTGGAAGGCGCCGACCACGGCGGTGACCCGGCGCCCGCCGGCCGAGGCTGCCTGGATGCGGGCCCGCATCCAGGCCTCGCGGCGCAGGTCGTACGGGTCGACGCCGGGGCCGGTCTCGGCGTCCCGGCGCAGTGCCCAGCCGACCAGCAGGGCGGCGCGCCGGACGGCCTCCGGGGTGGAGCCGGGGGCGGCCGTCTCGACCAGGCGGTCCCACAGGTCCTCGTCGGAGTCCCGGCCGGTGAGGCGGTGGCGCAGCGCGTCGGCGACGCCGGGTGCGTCCGGTCCCCCGTCGGGGCGCCGGCGCGCGTCGGCCCGGACGGCGCCGCGGTGGGCGAGCGGGAGGTCGCAGGCGATGGCCTCCACCCCGTTGCGCCGGGCCCAGCGCAGGGCGGCGAGCTCCGGGGAGAAGTCGGCGAACGGGTAGAAGGCGGGCCCGGCCGCCGCCTCGGGCCCGGCCGGCGCCGCCGCGAGGGCGACCGGGGCCTCGGTCGCCTCGTCGGCGAGCCAGCCGAGCCAGGGCTGGAACTCGGCGGGCAGCTCGACCAGGACGGCGTCCGGCCTGGCCGCGTCGAGCAGCGCGGGGACGACCGCGCTGAGGGACGGCGCGTGGTGGCGCACCCCGATCAGGTGGGGCCCGGGGCGGCCGGCGCCGGAAGCGGCCAGCCGCTCGGCCTCGGCCCGGACCGCCCGGTCCGCATCGTCCGGGCGGGGGATCTCCGCGCTGCTCATCGGATCAGGCCTCCAGTGCCGAGCGGAGGTCCCACAGGGTGCGCCAGGTGGCGGCGCCCTGTTCGGCGCGGCGGCGGACCGGGCCGTCCCAGTAGCCGAGCAGCCGGGCCGCGTCGGACGGCTCGTCCTTGCGGACCACGCCGAGCAGCTGCCCGGGCAGCCGGCCGAGCAGGTCCCCGCCGTCGGGCAGGTAAGCGGCGCTGACGCCGAGCGAGGTCGCGACGGAGACCGCCTCGGCGGTGCTCATCACGGTGGACGGGCGCTCGACGTCCCAGCCTTCGGTGGAGCGGCCGGTGCGCAGGTCCCGGAAGGCGGTGACCAGGGCCTCCAGGACGGCGTCGTCCACCGCGTAGGCGGCGCCGGCCCGGGCCACGGCGGCGGTGGACTGGCGGCGGACCAGGTCGACCTCGGCGGCGAGGCTGCCGATCGGGCCGACCGTCTCGAAGTTGAACCGCCGCTTGAGCGCCGCGGACATCTCGCTGACGCCCTTGTCCCGCAGGTTGGCGGTGGCGATCAGGGTGAAGCCGGCCGCGGCGTGCAGCTGCCCGTCCGGGGTGCCGGCCAGCTCCGGGACGGCGATGCGCCGCTCCGAGAGCAGCGAGACCAGGGCGTCCTGCACCTCGGGCAGGCAGCGGGTGACCTCCTCGACCCGGGCGACCGCGCCGGCGGTCATCGCAGTGAGCACCGGCGAGGGGACGAGGGCCTCGCGGCTGGGCCCCTTGGCCAGCAGCAGGGCGTAGTTCCAGCCGTACTTGAGCTGGTCCTCGGTGGTGCCGGCGGTGCCCTGGACGGTGAGCGCGCTGGTGCCGCAGACGGCGGCGGCGAGCAGCTCGGAGAGCATGGACTTGGCGGTGCCGGGCTCGCCGACGAGCAGCAGGCCGCGCTCCCCGGCGAGGGTGACGACGCAGCGCTCGACCAGGGCGCGCTCGCCGACGAACTTGGGCTCGATGACCAGGCCCTTGCGCCCGGCCTTGAGCTTCTCGCCGCCGCTGCCCATCACGAAGGTGACCACGGCGCGCGGGGTCAGGCGCCAGCCGGGCGGGCGCGGGCCGCTGTCGTGGGCGGCCAGGAACTCCAGTTCGGCGGCGTACTTCTCCTCGGGCGGGACGGTCTGCCGGTCCGCGGCGGCGACGGCGGCGGTCGCGCCGGTGGTGGTCTCGGTGGCGGTCATCGGCGGGCCTTCCTGCGCTTGCTGGTCTGGAGCTCTTCGTAACCGGGGGTGTCGCCGTCGACGGTCCGCTGCCAGGCCCGGGCGAACAGCTCGGGGACGGGCACCGGGACCAGCGCGGGCCGGTGGGTGGGCAGTTCGTACAGGGCGGCCTTCCAGGTCTCGGCCGGCAGGGCGGGCGCCTTGGCCTCCTGCCAGCCGCCGGGCAGGAAGAGGCTGCGGCCGGCCCGGGCGCGCTTGGCCTCCAGCACCAGGTCGGTGGCGGCGAGTTCGGCGCGGGCCTTCTTCAGCCGGGCGGGCTTCCAGCCCGTCCAGCGGGCGGCGTTGCGGTCGGTCGGGTCGGGCAGGGCGAGCAGCTGGAGGTAGAGCGCGGTCGCGTCCTCCCCCAGGCCGTGGGTGCAGGACACCTCGGCAACCAGCTCGGGGACGGACAGCTGCGGGTTCTGCAGCCAGGCCGGGCCCTCGCCGACGGCCGGCACCGCGGCGGCGGAGGCGGCCAGCCGCTGCGGCTCGCCGCGCAGCACGGACTCGATGGCCCGCCGTTCGACCGGGAACCAGTAGCTGCTGGCCAGCCCCTCCAGCAGTTCGAGCAGCGGGTCGTCCGGTCCGGTGAGGGCGGCGGGACGCAGCCAGACCCGCTCGGCCTCCTGGTGGTACGGCGTCAGGACGAGCGCCGGTCCGCAGCGGACCAGGCCGTCCCGGTCGGCGCCGCCCTCGGCGGGCAGGCCGAAGTGGGTGCGCAGGACGGCGGAGAGCGAGGAGCCCTTGGCGGTGCGCATCAGGTCGAGGTCGAGCAGCAGCTCCGGATCGGCCAGGCGGTCGCGCAGCGCGTCGGCGGCCGTGGGCAGCAGCGGACGCAGCGGGCTGTCGGCGGGCAGGTGGTAGGCGAGCCACCGCAGCGCGGCGATGGTGGAACTCAGTGCGCCGGTGTCGGGGACGGCGGAGGCGTCCTCGGGGAGCAGCCGCGGGCCCGCCCCGCCCTCCTCGGTGAACCGGAAGCCGGTGCGGCCGGTCAGCCACGGGGTGCGGACGGGGTTGAGCACCGCCTCGACCGTGTCGATGGAGACGCCCTGGACGGTGGCCAGCGCCTCCTCGGGGAGGGTGACGAGCCGCCCGAAGCGCCGGTTCCACTCCTCGGCTCCGGCGGCGAGGTCCGGCCCGTCGGTCCACAGGGTCTTCGGGTCGGCGGGCAGCAGGGCGCCCCAGACGGCGGCGAGGCCGTCGTGGTCGTGTCGGCGCAGCCAGGCCCGGGCGGCCTTGAAGTCGGCTGCCTTGAGGCCGAGTTCGGCGGGCACGGCGACGTCCGCCCAGTACAGCAGGCCGGACGGCGGGCTGAGCAGCAGGGCGGAGCGGGCGGCTCCGATGCCGGTGAGCCCGCTGAAGGCCTCGGCCCCGGCCCGGTCGCACGGGACGGCCCCGCGCAGCGCGGCGACCCGGCAGAACCTGGCGGCCCAGGCGGCGTCGACCAGCTCCTCGGTGCCGCGCTCCTCGACCGTGGTGAAGTGGGCGACGGGCCCGAACTCCCCGCTCGGGTCGTGGTCGACGGCGAGCCAGTGCGCGGTGCCGTCGGTGAACTGCCGCCGGTGGCCGAGGATGACGACGGTGCGCCCGCCGTGCCGGAGCACCTGGCCCTGGCGCTGGGCGACCGGCCGGCCGCTGGTGGCGTTCACGGCCTCCGGGGCCTGCTCGGCGAGGACGACCTCGCGCAGGGTGGCGCCGCGGTCGGCCAGCGGGCCCCTGGTCAGCTCGCCGAGCAGCAGGACCAGCGAGGAACGGTGGGCCGTCTCGGTGAACGGCGAGGCCACCGCGTGGACCAGTGCGTGGACCCGGCCGAGCAGGTGCAGCCAGCCGTGGTGGCCGTCGTCGCCGCGCAGGGCGACCTCGGCGGGGCTGCTCCAGCCCTCGCCGTCCGCGACGGGCGGGGCGGCCAGCACACCGGTGACGGCGCGCAGGTTGTTGAGCACCCACCAGTGGCCGCCGGAGCCCCAGTTGTTGCCGAAGCCGCCGAGCTCGGGCAGCACCGCGCGCACGGCGTCGCGCAGTTCGTGGTCGCGCCCGTGCTCGGGCTGCCACTCGGTGTTCTGCTGCTTGCTCGGGCGCTCGGCCTCCGGCTGGGGGGCGAACCGCGCGACCCGGTCCAGCAGGTCGGCGGCAAGACGGGCGAGCCCGGCGACACCGGCGAGCAGCCGCGGGTGCGCGATGCCGGGCAGGATCGCGCCGACCTCCTCGACGGGCAGGGTGCGCGGGCTGCGCCGGGCGAGCGGCCGGCGCACGCCCTGGACCGTCAGCCAGCACTGCTCGTCCTCGGGGACCGGCTCGGTGTCGGTCGGCCAGGCGGCGTCGATCAGCCGGGCCGCCTGCTCGGCGGTGACGGTGCGCAGCACCTTCGAGCCCGCCTCGTCGCGCGGGCGCAGGGCGTGCCAGTGCGGGTACGGCGGGACGAGCGGGGTGCCGGCGGCGGAGAGTTCGCCGGAGCGGCAGGGACGCAGGTCGACCGTGCGGTCGGCGCCGCCGGCCAGGTCGGGCAGGTTGAGCGAGAAGTGGTCGTCGGCGGTGTGGCTGACCACCGGGGCGGCGGCGCCGGGCAGGGCGAGCCGGCCGACCGGGAAGGAGCCCGTCCGCTGCGCGGCCGCCGGCAGCACGATCCGCCCGCCGTCGGCGGTGAAGGTGGTGACGGCCTTGCCGGGCTCGACCCGGACCCAGTTGCCGAGCACGGTGCCGTCGGTGCCCAGCGGCGTCCCCTCCAGGCCGGGCTGGAGCGGCAGCAGCCAGGTGCTGCGCTGGACGAGCCGGCCGGCCGCGGCGGTGGCGGCGATCACCGGCGGTTCGGCGGTGCGGCCCAGGGTGCCGGTGGCCGGGTCGAGTTCACGCAGTACGGCCTCGCCGCCGGAGGTGCGGCGCGCCGTCCAGTAGCCGGTGCCGTCGCCGAGGACGCGGTACTCCTCGGGCATCCGGGTGTCGCCGGCGTGCAGCGGGCGCTCGCCGGTGGTGCGGCCGCCGCCGGGCAGCTGGAGGGACGGCGCCTCGGGGTCCCGGTCGCGGTAGTAGTAGCCGGCGATGGTCTCGCCCGTCAGCTCGAACTGCTCGTCCGGGCGGCTGGACCAGTACGCGAGCTGCCTGCCGTCCTGGCTCCAGACGACCAGCAGCTCGCCGTCGACCAGGCGCAGCCTGGGCCGGTTGCGCTGGTGCTGCGGCTCGGGCACGCGCAGGGTGTGCTCCAGCACGATGCCCTCCGGGCCGACCACGACGGCCCGGTCGAGGCGGGCGAGGATCAGGTGCGGCCAGGCGTCCTCGATGATCAGGCCGTTCAGGCCGGCGCCGCCCAGGCTGGGGACGGGGTGCCGCGGGGCGTCGTCCGCGGGCGGGTCGGCGAGCTTGCCGAGCGCCTCCTCCAGCGCGGGCCAGCCGAGTTCGTCCAGGATGCCGGCCCGGAGGGCGTCGGTGAGCAGCGCGGCGACGTCGAGGGCGGCGACCCGCTCGGCGACGGCCGGGGCGACCGTCCGGACGGCGGTGCGGTGCTGGCCGAACGAGCGGACCAGGTCGGTGACGCCGGACAGGCCGCGGGCGGCGAACAGCTCCTCGGCGCGTTCCTCGGCCCACTCGGCGAACAGTTCGTTCAGCAGCGGCAGGGCGGGCACCTCGCGCTGGGCGGCCGTCGCCCAGGCGGCCGGGGTGGCGCGGCGCAGCAGCGGCCGGTAGCGCTCGTCGGCGCCGACGGCGGTGAGGGCGGGGCTGTCGGGGCCGCACTGCGCGACCCAGTCCTGCAGCTCGAAGCCGAGGCCCTCCGGCGGGTCGGCCACCGGCACGCCCGCGGTCAGCAGGAGCTCCAGCAGGTCGATCCTGGTCCGGCTGGCGCGGATGCCGGTGTGGAGGTCCACCGGGACGGCGTCGGCCTTCAGCCGCTCGACCATCCGGCCGGCCAGTGCGAGGGTGTCCGGGCAGCTGGGCCGCCGGCTGCGCCAGCCGCGGCCGTGGTGGTGGCACCAGCGCTGGAGCCAGGCGGCGGCGGGCTCGGCGCCCTCGGCGCGGGGGCCGGTGAGCAGCTCCTCGGCGCCGGTCTCGGTGAGGACCGCCAGCCAGGCGGTGTCGTGCGGGACCGGGTCGGCGGAGGCCGGGTCGGGCAGCAGCTCCAGCAGCCGGGCGCGCACGGCGGCGTCGCTCCGGCCGAGCTCGACCAGCACGCCGTGCCAGGACTTCCAGAACGCGGCGGGTGCCCGGTTGACCGCCGGCGAGTCCAGCAGTTCGGCGAGCAGCGCCCGTTCGTGCTCGGCGCGGTCCAGCCCGGCGGCCCTGATCAGGGCGCGGGCGTCCTCGGCGACCCCGGCGTACGGGGCCATGCCGGCCGCGGATCGCTCGGTGCACAGCTGGCGGAAGCGCTGCCAGGCGGTCAGCGGGTCGAGCCGCTGGGCGAGCTCCTTGACGTACTGGCGCAGCGACTTGACGGTGAGCGCGCCGGCCAGCGCGAACTCCAGGAAGACGGCGCGCAGCCGCTCCTCGTCCACCGTCAGGCCGTGGGTGCACTCGGCCTCGCGGGCCTTGCCGAACCAGGCGGCGGCGTAGGTCTGGTTGCCGTGGCCGAGGAAGATCCGGCCGACCTCCTCGCAGAAGGTGGGCAGGAAGTGCGGGACGGCCCGGCCGAGGCGGGTGGCGAGCTCGTCGAAGCCGTCCTTGGCGGCGCCGGGCTTGGAGGTGGCCTGGCGGGCGAGCCGCTCCATCTCCTTGACCAGGGCGAGCGCGTGGTGGCCGTTGGCCGGGTCGTGGACCAGCGCCCAGGCGGGGAAGCCGAGGGCCTCCTGCCGGACCTGGCCGACCACGGCCGGCGCGGGCTCCGGCGCCAGGCCGAGGAAGTCGAGGGCGAGGTCCTCGGCCGGGCCGAGCGCGCCGGGGACGAGCCGGACGATCCGGCGGCCGTCCAGCGCGGGGTGGGTGTAGCCGCGGGCGGTGAGGACGTCGGCCGCGCTGTCGGGGCGGCCGGCGTCGGCCAGGGTGCCGGGCGGGAGCACGGCTCCGGCGTCGAGCAGCTCCTCGGGCGTGACGGCGGTCGAGGTCGTGGTGGCGGTCGGGTTCGTGGTGGCGGTCATGCGGCGTCCTCCCCCTGGATCGTGCGGCCGGCGTACAGGGCGGCGGCCATCCGCATGCCCTCGGACCAGGCGACCGGTCCGACCTCGGTGAGCGGCAGGGCGCGGCCGTCGGGGCCGGCCCAGCTGAGCGCGCCCGTCTCGCAGGCGTCGTACTCGTAGTAGTCGCCGACCCAGACCCGGGCCTCGACGGTGCGCCCGCCCTCGGTGACCGGCTGGACGGCGGAGCCGCCGCGGACCCGGCAGCCGAGCCGGGTGCAGCGCCCGACCAGCTCGCGCAGCTCGCGGTAGCGGCCGCCGGCGTAGGTGGTGACCTCGGTGCCGGACGGCACCTCCGCGGGCCGGTGCCAGACCTCGCGATAGAGCTGCTGGACGCGCTGGGAGACGCCGAGTTCGACGGCGAACTCCCGCAGCTCGTCGAGGTCCTGGAGCAGGACGGGGTGCGGTATCAGGACCTCGCCGTCGGTGAGGCGCACGGTGTCGCCGTCGAGGTCGACCAGGCCGAGGCCGCGCTCGGCGTCGGCGCCGCGCAGGAAGCCGGCGACGGAGCCGTCCATAGCGGTGACCACGAGGTCCTTCAGGACGCCCTGCCAGGCCTCGTCCGGCCACACGGCGGTGAGCACGGCGGCGGGCACCGGCAGCGAGCGGACCATCCAGCGCTCGACGTCCTCCAGGCAGCCGCGCTCGTGCGTGGCCAGCCACTCGGCGAGCTGCTTGAGCTGGGTGACCACCGGGTCGTCACCGAGCTTCGACGGTACGGACTTGAGGTCGCGGCCCGCCGCGTTGCGGCACACCACCCTGCCCTCCCCGTCGAGCGCGACGCGGTACCCTCCCGCGCCCGTCTCCACCCATGCCACGGCCGTACTCCTCCCACCAGGGAACACCTGTCGATCGCCTGCTGACCAGCGATGCGAGGAACGTAGCGAGGCCCACTGACAACGCGACGGGCGGGGTCAAGACCGGCCCTGACATGCAGAGTTCAAACCACTCGAACGAGTGATCGAAGAGAGGAAAGAACGGGGCGGCTGCCCGGCAGCAGCCGCCCCGTCAGCCCAACGGAGCCCGGGGCACGATCACCGGAGCCCCGTCCCCCGGCGCCGCCAGCACATGGCTGTCGATGTCGTACAGCGCCCGCACCAGCGGCGCGTCCACCACCTCGCGCGGCGGCCCGCAGGCCACCACCGCACCGTCCCGCAGCGCGACCAGCAGGTCCGCGTAGCGGGCCGCCGCCGCGAGGTCGTGCAGCACCATGACCACCGTCCGCCCGCCCGCCGCGACCCGGCGGACCAGCTCCAGCACCTCCACCGCGTGCCCGAGGTCGAGCGCGCTGGTCGGCTCGTCGAGCAGCACCACCGGGGTGTCCTGGGCGAGCACCATGGCCAGCCAGCAGCGCTGGCGCTGGCCGCCGGAGAGCCGGTCCAGCCGGCGGTCGGCGAGGTCCTCCACACCGGTGGCGCGCAGGGCCCCGGCGGTCAGCCGCTCGTCCTCCGCCGACCACTGGCGGAACAGCCCCTGGTGCGGGTGCCGGCCGTAGCGGACCAGTCCGGCGACGGTGACCGCCTCCGGGGCCTGCGGGCTCTGCGGCAGCAGCGCGACCCGGTGGGCGGCCTGGCGCGGGCGCAGCCGCCACACGTCCTCGCCGCCGACCAGGACCCGCCCGCCGTCCGGCCGGTGCAGCCGCGCGACGGACCGCAGCAGGGTGGACTTCCCGCAGCCGTTCGGGCCGACCACGGCCACCACCTGCCCGGCCGGGACGGTGAGGTCGACGCCGCCGAGCACCGGGCGCCCCGGCCCGTAGCCGGCGCTGAGTCCCTGGATCGTCAACTCCATGGCAGCTCCCCCTCGTCGGCGCGCGCTCAGTTGCCGCCGAGCGCCTTGGCGAAGTCGCCGATGACGACGTCCGCGGCGAGCGGGCCGCCCCGGGTGGACCAGACCGAACCGTCCACCGTGACGGTGCGGTTGTTCTTCACCGCACCCAGGTCCTGGTAGGCGGGCTTGGACTGGACGTCCTTGAGCGCGGCCTTGCCGTCGTCGGTGAGGGTGGACAGGAACAGCCAGTCGCCGTCGATCTCGTTGAGCTTCTCCAGGCTGAGCGCCGGGCTGTGCGCGTTGCCGTCCTTGTCCTGCGCGGCCGGGCGGGTCAGGCCCATGTCCAGGGCGACGCCACTGGCGAACTGCTTCTTCTCCATCCAGCTCGGGCCGGTGGGGTTCCAGCGCACGATGGAGACGGCGGCGCCCTTGTTCTTGGTGAGCTCGCCGCCCGCCTTGGCGGCCTTGGCCTCGTAGTCGCCGATCACCTTGTTGGCCTGGTCGAGCTTGTTGACGGCGTTGCCGATGCCCCGGAAAGCGAGCTTCCAGTCGTCGGTGGGCGCCATGGTGACCAGCGTGGAGGGGGTGATCTCGCGCAGCTGCTTGAGCACCTGCTCGTCCTGCATGTCGCCGGCCAGGATCAGGTCCGGCTTGGCGGCGATCACCTTGTCCATCACGGGCTGCAGCAGGTTCCCGACCACCGGGACGCCCTGCACCTTGTCCTTGAGGTAGGCCGGCGGCTCGGCCAGCCCCTGGCCGTTGGTGATGCCGACCGGCTTGACGCCCAGGGCGAGCACCGCGTCCAGGTCCTCCTGGGTGAGGGTGACGATCCGCTTGGGCTCGGCGGGGACCTCGACGGCCTTGCCGGTGGCGTCCTTGACGGTCCGCTTGCCGCCGTCGCCGCCGCCCGCCGCGTCCGCCACCGGGGAGACGGCCGTGGACGAACCCGAGGACGAGGAGCCCGAGGAACCGCAGCCGGTGAGCAGGAGCGCGGCCGCCCCGGTGACGGCCAGCGCCTGGGCCGCACGGCGGCGGACGGGGCTGAGCGGGCGACGGGCGAACGGCATGGGTGCCTCCGGGCAACGGTGGTACGGGAGTTGAGCGACGTCCGGACGGATCGACGGAGCGGGGGTGCCCCACGGACGGGCTCGGCCATTAGGTTAGCCTTACCTTATGACATTGTCGCAAGCCGGCGTCCACAAGGCGCCCCCCGCCACCGCGCCGGACGCGCCGCCCCCGGGCCGACGGGGCCCCCGGGCCGAGGGCGCCCGCCCCACCTGGCCGGCCGTCACGGCGGCCGTGATGCTGCTGCTCGCCCTGGCCGCGCTCTCGCTGTCGGTCGGCGCCGGCGAGGTCGGTCCCGGGCGGGTGCTGGACTACCTGCTGAACCGCGACGGTGCCCGCGCCGACGGCCGGCTCGCCCTGGTCGTCGGCGACCTGCGACTGCCGCGCACCCTCACCGCCCTGCTCGTCGGCGCCGCGCTCGGCGTCGCCGGCGCGCAGTTGCAGTCCGTCACCCGCAACCCGCTGGCCGAGACCGGCCTGCTCGGCGTCAACGCCGGCGCCTCGCTCGGCGTCGTGCTCGGCATCGCGGTGCTCGGCGTGCAGACCTCCTTCGGCTACCTCGCCTTCGCCTTCGGCGGCGCGGTGCTCGCCAGCACCGTGGTGCTGCTGGTCGCCAGCACCCGGGGCGGCGGCTCACCGATGCGGCTGGTGCTGGCCGGCTCCGCCGTCGCCGCGATCTTCCGCGGGCTGACCGACGTGCTGATCGTCAACTCCCCCGAGGCGTACGAGCGGTACCGGGTCTGGGTGCTCGGCTCGCTGGCCGGGGTGGAGGGCTGGACGACGCTGCGCCAGCTCGCCCCGGTGCTCGGCGCCGGGTTCCTGCTCGCCGCCCTCACCACCCGGCCGCTGACCGCGCTCGCGCTCGGCGACGACCTCGCCCGCGGCCTCGGCCACCGGCCCGGCGCCACCCGGGCCGCCGTCGCCGTCGCCGTCACCCTGCTGACCGCCTCGGCCGTCGCGCTGGCCGGGCCGGTCGCTTTCCTCGGGCTGCTCTCCGGCTTCCTCGCCCGCACCGTGGCCGGCCCCCGGGTCGGCCGACTCACCCTGCTCGCCGCGCTGTTCGGCGCCGCCGTGCTGACCGGCTCGGACGTGCTCGCCCGGGTGGTGGCCCGGCCCTTCGAGGCGCCGGTGTCCGTGATCGTCGCGCTGATCGGCGCCCCGGCGCTGATCGCCATCGTCCGCTCCCGGCGCTCCGCCGCGCTGGCCATGGCCGACCCGGCCGAGTCCGCACCGCCCCCGCGACGGGGCGAACCCGCCCCGCCCAAGCCGGACTTGACGCTGCGGTACGGCACCTGGTCGCTGCTGCTGCCGCGCCGGGCGCTGCTGGCCTCGCTCGGCCTGGCCGCCGCGCTGCTGGCCGCCGTGGTGGTCTCGGCGCACGCCGGGCAGAGCGAACTCGGCCTCGCCCGCACCTTCCAGGCCGTGTTCGGCTACGGCGACCGGCTGGACGTGCTGCTGGTGCAGAAGTTCCGGCTCGGCCGGATCGTCGCCGGACTCGCCGCCGGCGCCGCCCTCGGCCTGGCCGGCTGCCTGACCCAGACCCTCGCCCGCAACCGCCTGGCCACCCCCGAACTCCTCGGCGTCAACGACGGCGCGACGGCCGCCGTGCTGATCTCCGCCAGCGCCGCGGGCACCTTCGGCGCCTGGTGGGCCGGACCGCTCGGCGCGCTGGTCGCCGTCCTGGTCGTCACCCTGGCCTCCGGCGGGCTCGGCGCGCGCGGCTACCGGGTGCTGGTGGTCGGGCTCGCCATGTCGGCGCTCGCCTCGGCCGTCATCCAGGTCGCGATGGCCCGGCGCTCGCTCAACTCGGCCAGTTCGCTGTACATCTGGACCAACGGCAGCCTCAACGGGCGGGACCTCGCCGTCGCCACGCCCGTGCTGATCGGGCTGGCGGTGCTGGTGCCGCTCGCCCTCGTGGTGGCCCGGCGGCTGGCGGTGCTGCGCTTCGACGACAGCGTCGCCTCCGCGCTCGGCGTCGACCCGGGCCGGGTCCGGCTGGCCTGCCTGCTGCTGGCCGTCGCACTGGCCGGGCTGGCGGTCGGCGTCTGCGGGCCGGTCGGTTTCGTGGCCCTGGCCGCACCGGTGATCGCCGGGCGGCTGGCCGGGCCGGCGCGGGTGCCGGTGCTCGGCTCCGCGCTGACCGGCGCGCTGCTCGTCGTGCTCGCCGACACGCTGGGACGCGTGCTGTTCACCGGGGTGGAGATCCCCGTCGGCATCGTCACCACCGTCCTCGGCGGCCCCTTCCTGCTCTGGGTGCTGCTCGGCCGCAAGGGCAGCCCCGCCTAAGCCACTTGGAGTCACTGCTGTGGAAACCCCGCTCGTCGCCCCCGACCCCGACGACCCCGCCTACCGCCTGGTCACCTTCACCCACCCGGACGGGGACTGCGACGGCGTGCTCGCGCTGCTGCACACCGTCACCGACAAGGACCGCCACGCCGGGGACCTGACGCCCCACCTGATGGACCGCCGGGAGGACGGGACCTGGGCGATCACCTACCGGCTGCGCGCGGACCACCGCGCCTCCTACCAGCTGTACCCGTTCCACGGCGAGGCCCCCGGCACCGCGCGCCCCGACTGGCTGCGCGTCCTGGACCACGCCCGGCCCGACCCGTACGACACCGAGCCCCGGCTGCCCGCCCGCGACGGCCGGCACCCCTCCTCGGTGCTCAGCCTGCCCGACGCGCCCGCGCAGCCGTACGTGGCGCGGCGCGACGGGGCGCCACGCGGGCGGACGCTCGCCCGCACGGCGGCCGGACGGCGGGTGGACGTCCACCTCCCGGCCGGGCACCGCGCGGACGGCGGGCCGTACCCGGTCGCGGTACTGCTGGACGGCGAGATGTGGGGCGAGGTGCTGTCCGTCGGCGACACCCTCGACAACCTGACGGCGGACGGTGCGATCCCGCCGACCGTCGCGCTGCTGGTGCACACCATGGGGCCGCAGCGGCCGGACGACCTGAGCTGCAACCCGGCCTTCGTCGACCTCCTCGCCGACCGTCTGCTGCCGTGGGCCGGGGCGGAGTTCGGCGCGACGACCGATCCTGCTACCACCGTGATCGCCGGCCAGAGCGCGGGCGGCCTCACCGCCGCCTACGCGGCCTACCAGCGCCCGGACCGCTTCGGCAACGCGCTGTCCCAGTCCGGCTCCTTCTGGTGGCCCGACGAGACCGAGTTCGACGCGGGCAGCGAGTGGCTGACCCGCCGCTTCGCCGCCGAGGAGCGCCGCCCGGCCCGGTTCTGGATCGAGGTCGGTCTGCAGGAGTGGATGCTCCTCGCCCAGAACCGCCACCTGCGCGACGTACTCACCGCCCGCGGCTACGACCTCGCCTACCGCGAGTTCAACGGCGGCCACGACTACGCCTGCTGGCGCGGCGGCCTGGCGGACGGGCTGGCAAACCTGCTGGGGTCACCCGGGGGGATGGTTTCGGGCTGATCACATACCTCCAGGCCGTCGGGCGTCTAGCGTCGGGAACCCACACCGATTGGCCTGGGGGTACCCAATGACAGCGTCCTCGTCCGCCGCATCGCCGCCGATGTCGTGGAAGTACTGCGGCAACCAGATCAAGCTCTGGCGAACGCGTGCCGGCGTCAGCCGCGAGAACCTGGCGACCGAGGCCGGGTACAGCATCGAGAGCCTACGGTCGATGGAGGCGGGGCGGCGGAAGCCGTCCGTGCACCTGTTGCAGGTGGCGGACGACATGTGCGACGCGAGGGGGATTCTGGCGGCGGGAACGGCCTACCTGAAGCCGGAAGGGCAATCGCACTCCGCCGAGGACTACCTGCGATACGAGGCCGAGGCTGTCGTCATCCATTGGTACGAGACACTGCTCGTCCCAGGTCTTCTGCAGACGGAGGAAACCGCACGAGCGATCCTCAGTGCGAACTGGCCGCCGAGCGATGACGAGACCATCGAGGAGCGCGTCGTCGCGAGGCTCGCACGGCAGGCCCTGTTGAAGACCCAGACCAAGTCGTTCAACTTTCTCATCGGCGAATCCGTGATCCACAATCCGCTCACCACACAAGACGCCCACAAACGTCAGCTCCGGCATTTCCTGACCGTTGGCACGGCACGCCATATCCATGTCCAGGTGGTCCCCGGATCGGGCGCGCACCCGGGCCTCAACGGCCCGTTCATCCTCCTCGAAGATGCCGAGCACCAACGGCTGGCTTACGAGGAAGGGCAGGGAACAGGCCGGTTCCATGCCGATCCCAAACGAGTCAGTATCCTGACTCAGCGCCATGCAAGGCTGCTTCAACGAGCCCTCACTCCCGAGGCCTCGGCCGAGTACATCGGCAAGCTCGCGGAGGAACTATGAGCACCGAACCGGCCTGGTTCAAGTCCAGCCACAGTGGCACCGAGGGCGGCAACTGCGTAGAGGTCGCCCATAACCCGGGCACCGTCCATGTCCGCGATTCCAAGGACAAGAGCGGCCCCCAGCTCACCTTCACGGCCGAGGCCTGGGCGGCCTTCATCGGCTTCGCCCACGGCACCGCCGACGGTGCGGTTCAGTTCCGGTAGGGAACCAGCCGGGCGAGGTCCAGCTCGAAGTCGAACGGCGCGGGAATCCGGATCGGCCGAAATCGTCCCGGGGACGCTGCTTCTGGGCGCGGCGTGGTGGTGGTGCGCCCGGCCGGGGGTTGGTGGGGGGGGGGGAGAAAGGGATATAA
>NZ_JBEXJK010000166.1:0-17139 GCF_040609095.1 Kitasatospora sp. NPDC004799 | reverse complement strand
GTGAACTCGCCCAGGCCGATGTCGGTGTCGTGCTCGCGGACGATGCGCCGCCACAGCAGGGTGGCCAGCGAGCCGGCGTAGGTGAGGTTGGGCGTCCGGGTCGACCACCGCAGCCTGGCCGCCGTCACCGCCGGCTGGCGCGCCGAGTACCGGCTGGACACCGAGGTGCGGGTGCACCTCCAGATGGCCGGCACCGCCTTCGACGTGTTCTCCGGCGACCTCGCCCGGGCGCTCAGCACCGGCGGCACCCTCGTGCTGGTCGACCGGGAGCTGCTCTTCGACACCGCCCGGCTGTACCGGGTGATGCGCGAGGAGGCCGTGGACGGCGGCGAGTTCGTGCCCGCGGTGGCCCGCGCCCTGCTGGCGCACTGCGAGCGCGAGGGCCTGACGCTGGACTTCCTGCGGCTGCTGATCGTCGGCTCCGACTCCTGGAAGGCCGCCGAGCACCAGCGGGTGCGCGCCCTGTGCGGCCCGCGGACCCGGCTGGTCAACTCCTACGGGCTGACCGAGGCCAGCGTCGACAGCACCTACTACGAGGGCCCGACCGACCAGCTGGAACCGGGCCGGATGGTGCCGATCGGCCGCCCGTTCCCGAACAGCGCGGTGTACGTCCTGGACCCGTACGGCGAGCCCGTCCCGGTCGGCGTGCCCGGCGAGCTGTGGATCGGCGGCGCCGGCGTCGCGGCCGGCTACCCCAACGACCCGGAGCAGACCGCGCGGCGCTTCGTCACCGTGGAGCTCGACGGAACGCCCCGGCGGCTCTACCGCACCGGCGACCTCGGCCACTGGGACGCCGCCGGCACCGTGCACCTGCTCGGCCGGATCGACAACCAGGTCAAGGTCCGCGGCCACCGGATCGAGCTGGGCGAGATCGAGGCCCACCTCACCGCCCGCCCGGAACTCGCCCAGGCCTGCGTGGTGGTCCGCCAGGACGCCCGGGGCGAGGCCGCCCTCGCCGCCTACGTGGTGCCCGCCGAGGGCACCACGCTGGACCGCCGCGAACTGCGCCGCCACCTGGCCGAGCACCTGCCCACCGTGATGATCCCCTCCTACCTCACCGAACTGCCCGCCCTGCCGCTCACCCCGAACGGCAAGGTGGACGTCGCAGCCCTGCCCGAGCCGAAGGCCGACACCGCAGGGGCCCAGCACGAACCGCCCGTCACGCTCTACGAGACGAGGGTCGCCGAGCACTGGCGGAACCTGCTCGGCCTGGAGGAGGTCGGGCTCCAGCACGACTTCTTCGAACTCGGCGGCAGCTCGATCCGGCTCATCGAGCTGATCCACCACCTCCAGAGCGAGTTCAACATCAGCATCCCGGTCGGCCTGCTGTTCAAGGTCACCACCCTGCACGGGATGGCCCGCACCGTCGAGCAGATCATCACCGGCGAGGTGGCGGGCGGCGAACCCTACCTCTGGTTCAACACCGAGGCGCCCGAGGACCGCACGGTCTTCTGCTTCCCGCCGGCCGGCGGCCACGGGCTGGTCTACCGCCAGCTCGCCGCGCACCTGCCGGAGCACCGGATCGCCTCCTTCAACTACCTGACCGGCGACGACAAGACGGCCCGCTACGCGGACCTGGTCGAGCAGCTGCACGCCCCCGGGCCGTACGTCCTGCTGGGCTACTCGCTCGGCGGCAACCTCGCCTTCGAGGTGGCCAAGGAGCTGGAGCGGCGCGGCCGCACGGTGGCCTCGGTGCTGCTGGTGGACGCCTACCGGGTCACCGAGGCCTTCGACCTCGGCGAGGAGCACCTGGCCGTCTTCGAGCGCGAGCTCCACGAGCACCTGCACCGCCACACCGGATCGCGGATCGTGGCCCGGGAGACCCTCGAACAGGCCAGGGACTACCTGGAGTTCAGCAGCCGAACGCCGAACACCGGCACGGTGCGGGCCCAGTTGGACGTGGTCTGCGAGAGCGACCGGCTCTCCGTGCACGTCGGCGGCGAGCCGGGCTCCTGGCACGGCGCCTCCACCACGGGCACCGCGGTGTACGTCGGGCACGGTGTCCACGCCGAGATGCTCGACGGGGAGTTCGCGGCCCGCAACGCCGAACTGGCGGGCGCCATCCTGGCCGGAGGGACCGCCGATGGCCGCGGCTGACCGCGGGCCGGACTGGTCCACCAGGGAGCGGGCCGCCGACGGCCCGCCCCGGGTGATCGTGATCGGGGCCGGCCTGGCCGGCCTCGCCACCGGCTGCTACGCGCAGATGAGCGGCCTGGAGACCCGGATCTTCGAGAAGCACGTGCTGCCCGGCGGCTGCTGCACCGCCTGGTCCCGGCACGGCTACCTGTTCGACTACTGCATCGACTGGCTGATCGGCACCGCCGAGGGCACCGGGGCGCACCAGGTCTGGAGCGAACTCGGGGCCCTGGACGGCAAGTCGGTGACCCGCTTCGACACCTTCAACCGGGTCGTCGACGAGCACGGCCGGGCCGTCACCTTCTACGGCGACCCGGACCGGCTGGAGGCCCACCTGCTGGACCTCGCGCCCGGCGACGCCAAGCCGATCCGGGCCTTCTGCCGGGACCTGCGCCGCTTCGCCGCGATCGAGCTGCCCTGGGAGCTCACCCCGCCGCCGCTGCGCGGCACGGCGGAACGGCTGCGCACCCTGCGCACCGTGCTGCCCGCGTTCCGGCTGTTCTGGCGCACCGCGACCACCCCGATGAGCGGCTTCGCCGAACGCTTCCAGGACCCGCTGCTGCGGCGGGCCTTCCCCAACATGTTCCTCCAGGAGCCCGCGGGCTTCCCGCTGCTGCCGTACCTGTACACCCTGGCGGCCGCCCACAACGGCAACGCGGGCTTCCCGCAGGGGGGTTCGCTCGGGCTGGCCCGCTCGGTGGAGGAGCGGTACACCTCGCTCGGCGGGGTGATCGGCTACCGCTGCCGGGTGGAGCGGATCCTGGTCGAGGACGGGCGCGCCATCGGGGTCGAACTCCGCGACGGCTCACGGCACTTCGCCGACCACGTGGTCGCCGCCTGCGACGGCCCGACGGTGCTCGACAAGCTGCTGGAGGGCCGCTACTCCAGCCCCGCCACCGAGAAGCTGTACGGCGAACTGCTCGACAAGCCGGGGAACCTGTACCCGGCCGTGGTCTCCGCCTTCGTCGGCATCGACGGCCCGCTGCCCGAGGGCGAGCCGCACAGCACCACCTACCTGCTGACGCCCGAGGACGGCGCCCGGCTGCCCGGCTCGCTCCAGAGCAGCCTGGTGGTGCAGATGCGGTCCTCCTACGCGGACGGCTTCGCACCGCCGGGCAAGTCGGTGCTGCACTGCACCTACTTCAGCGACTACCGCTCCTGGAAGGACCTGCGGGCCGACGACCGCCGGGCCTACCGGGCGCGCAAGCAGGAAGTCGCCGCCTTCGTCCGGGAGTTCCTGGAGCGGACGTACCCCGGGCTCGGCCCGCGGATCGACCTCGTGGACGTGGCCTCGCCGGTGACCACCGAGCGGTTCACCGGCAACACCTACGGCAGCATCCTCGCCTGGCAGGCCTTCTCCGAGGCCGAGGACGCCGCCAACCGGCTGGTCAACCGGGACCGGATGCGGCTGCCCGGGCTGAGCGGCTTCTCCATGGCGGGCCAGTGGACGGCGCTCGGCGGGCTGATCCGGGCCGCGACCAGCGGGCGGTTCGCCGCGCAGTACCTCTGCCGGGAGCTCGGCCGGCCGTTCCGGGCCTGGCCCAGCGAGAACCGGGAACCCTGGCACGCGGGCAAGTGGGGCCGGCTGCCGCAACTCGACCGGGCCACCGTGGGCCGGCCGGCCGTGGGGGCGGCCGAGGTGGGCGTGCCGGAAGGAGTGGCGGAGTGAGCGGGACGACGACCGGCGGCCGGCGGAGCATGGTCATCATCGGCGGAGGGCTCGGCGGCCTGTCCACCGGCTGCTTCGCGCAGATGAACGGCTACCGCACCCGGATCCTGGAGATGCACGAGATCCCCGGCGGCTGCTGCACCGGCTGGGACCGCGGCGAGTTCACCTTCGACTGCTGCGTCAGCTGGCTGCTGGGCAGCGGCCCGGGCAACGAGATGCACCAGATCTGGCTCGAACTCGGCGCACTGCAGGGCAAGCGGATGCGCAACTTCGACGTCTTCAACGTGGTGCGCACCCGGGACGGCGGAGCGGTCTACTTCTACTCCGACCCGGACCGGCTGGAGGCCCACCTGCTGGACCTCGCCCCGGAGGACGCCCGGCAGATCCGGCAGTTCTGCGCCGGGCTGCGCAAGTTCCGCCTGGCACTGGCCCGTTACCCCTTCCTCAAGCCGGTCGGGCTGATGGGCCGGTGGGAGCGGATGCGGATGCTGGCCTCCTTCCTGCCGTACTTCAACGTGATCCGGCGCTCGATCACGGTGCTGATGAGCGACTACTCGGCGAAGTTCCGCAGCCCGCTGCTGCGCGAGGCGTTCAACTTCATCCTGTACGAGAAGCACCCCAACTTCCCGGTACTGCCCAACTACTTCCAACTCGCCTGCCACGCCGGGCAGTCGGCCGGGGTGCCGGAGGGCGGCTCGCTGGGGCTGGCGAACTCGATCGAGCAGCGCTACCGGCGGCTGGGCGGCGAGATCTCGTACAACACCAAGGCGACCGAGGTGCTGGTCGAGGACGACCGGGCGGTGGGGGTGCGGCTGAGCGACGGCCAGGAGGTGCGGGCCGACATCGTGGTGGCCGCCTGCGACGGCCGGACCACCATGATGGACCTGCTCAAGGGCCGCTACCTGACCGACACCTACCGCCGGCTGTACACCCAGACCATCACCGAGCCGGGCATGGTCTTCCCCGGCTACGTGACCGTCTTCCTCGGCCTGCGCCGGCCCTTCCCGGCCGGGGACCCGTGCACCACCTACCTGCTGGAGGACGAGGTCGCCGAGCGGCTCACCGGCATCCGGCACCCGAGCATCAACGTCCAGTTCCGCAGCCGCCACTACCCGGAGCTGTCGCCCGCCGACACCACCGTGGTGTACGCCAGCTACTTCTGCGACATCGAGCCCTGGCGGGAGCTGAGCACCGGGCCGGAGCAGGAGCCCAGGGTGCGGCGCGGCGAGGAGCTGCACACCCTGCCGGTCGGCCGGGGGCGGGAGTACCAGCGGGCCAAGCGCCGGGTGCGCGACACCATCGTCGAGTTCCTGGACGGCCACCACCCCGGGCTCCGGGACGCGGTGTCGGTCAAGGACGTCTCCACCCCGCTCACCCAGGTCCGCTACACCGGCAATTACAACGGGACGGTGCTGGGCTGGCAGCCCTTCGTGGAGAGCGGCGAGACCCTGGAGGAGGAGATCAAGCGCAACGGCCCGGGGCTGCCCGGCCTGGCGAACTTCTACCTCTCCGGGGTCTGGGCGACCACCGGCGGGCTGATCCGGGCGGCGGCGGCCGGCCGGCACGTCGTCCAGTTCATCTGCCGGGACGACGGCAGGCCGTTCACCGCCGAAGTGGACGACAGCGCCCCGCCGCCCACCCTGCTCATCGAACCGGTCGGGCCCTCCGACCGGCAGTTTGGAGTCACCTCGTGAGGATCGAGAAGTGGGTCGTCCAGGAGCACCTGGACGGCGTGCCCGACGTCGAGCGGGTGTACCGGAAGGTCGTGGAGGACCTGGACGTCCGGCTCGCCGCGGACGAGATGCTGCTGCGCACCCGGTACGTCTCGGTCGACCCGTACCTCCAGGGGATCGCGCTGGACACGCCGATCGGTGACCACATGGGCGCGGACTCGATCATGGAGGTGCTGGAGGCCGGGCCGGCCGCGCGCTTCGCGGTCGGCGACCTGGTGCAGGGCTTCACCGGCTGGTGCAGCCACGTGGTGAGCAACGGCGAGCCCAGGCTCTGGCGGACCGGGACCTTCCCGATGGTCTTCCCGGCCTTCCGCCGGCTCGACCCGGCCGACTACGACGAGGCCCTGCCGCTGTCCACCGCGCTCGGCATCCTGGGCGGTCCGGGGATGACGGCCTGGGGGACGGTCGAGAAGTTCCTGGACGTCCGGCCCGGGTCGACGGTGCTGGTCGGCGGGGCCTCGGGGGCGGTCGGGTCGCTGGTCGGGCAGCTGGCGAAGCTGCGGGGCGCGCGGGTGATCGGGACCACGGCGACGCCGGAGAAGGCCGAGTGGCTGTGGGAGCTGGGCTTCGACGGGGTGCTGCTGTACCGCGACGGCGACGCGCCGGAGCGGCTGGAGAAGGAGCTGGCCGAGCTCGCGCCGCAGGGGATCGACCGCTACTTCGACAGCCTCGGCGGGGCGCTCACCGACGTGGTGTTCGGGATGCTCGCGGTGGAGAGCCGGGTGGCCGTCTGCTGGCAGTGGGGGAGCCAGGTCGGCGGGGGCTGGACGGGCCCGCGGCTGCTCCCGATGATCATGTACCCGCGCGCCACGATCCGCGGCGTCTTCTCGCTGGAGTGGTTCACCGAGGAGAACTGGGCCGCGCTGCGGCGGGACCTCGGACCGCTGGTCCGCAAGGGCGAGCTGACCTACCAGCAGACCGTGCACCGGGGGTTCGACAGCATCCCGGCGGCCTACCGCGGCCTCTACCTGGACCGCTCGGCGAGCCGGGGGAAGGTGCTGGTCGAGCTCTGAGCGGGGACCGGACCGGGGCCCTTCGGCGGATGCGTCGAAGGGCCCCGGCGCGCGGTCAGTTCAGGGCGAACCAGGTGCTGCGGGACTTCTTCCACTCGGGGTGGGTGAGGTCCTTGGCGGCGGTGCCGTCGCCGTAGAGGTCGGCGGAGCCGTCGTCGGTGATCAGCTGGGCGCGGGCGCCGGGGGCGTCCAGGTCCGGGACGTCGACCACGGCCTCCCAGGCGCCGTAGTCGCTGGTCGGCAGGTCGATCAGCTTGGTCGGCCGGGAACCGGGCCGCCCGTCCCAGCGGTAGAGCGCGTACGGGGCGGAGTTGTCCTCGGCGGCCCAGGAGCCGGCCACGATCAGGTACTGGCCGAGGTCGTTGCGGCGGATGTCGCGGACGGACAGCCCGCCGAGGTCCAGCTCGACCGGGTCGCCGAAGGTCGCGTGCGCGGCCGAACCGTTCACCAGCGACGGGAGGTCGGTGACCGGGACGAGCAGCGCCCGGCCGCCGGTGACGGCCGGGGTGAGCGGCGCGCGGAAGCCGACGTAGGCGGTGCTGGTGCTGCCGGGGGCGAACTCCAGGCCCTCGACGTTGAACCCGTCGATCTGCTTGGGCGCCTGGCCGTCGGCGGCGCCGGCCGCGAAGCCGTAGCGCTTGCCGTGGGCGTCGTCCCAGGCGATCAGGTCGTCGCGCAGGCCGTCGAACGAGCCGGCCAGGGACAGCTGGGTGTCGGCGCCGGAGCCGGTGACGGTGGTGGCGAAGACGGTGTGCCGGTCGGGCTTGACCACGCCGTCCTTGTTGTTGCCGAGCGAGCCCGTCCAGTAGACGGTGTTGCCGACCCGGGTGGCCCCCTCGATGTCGATCTCCTTGGAGACGCCGAGGGCCGAGCTGAAGTCCCAGGTGCGGACCGGCGCGCCGGAGGTGCCGCGGGCGTACAGGCGCAGGACGTTGGACTCGTCGTCGGCGACCACGGTGTAGCCGCCGCCCGCGTCCACGGCGGCCGAGGCGTCGCTGGAGCCGGTGAGGTAGCGGCTGGTGGCGGCGGACTGGACGGCGGGGGAGGCGGCGTAGTGCAGGGTGCGGGTGGCGCTCTTGCCGCCCAGGCCGGTGACCTTGACGGTGAGGTCGGCGTAGCCGACGCCCTGGGCGGCGACCGCCAGGGTGCGGGTGGAGCCGGTGCCGGTGACCGTGACGTCGCCGGTGCGGGCCACGGAGCTGCGGGTGGTGGCGGAGGCGGCGACGGTCAGCGCCGAGGCCGAGGCGCCGGACTGGGCGACCGTCACGGTCACGGTCGGGTCGCCGGTGGCGCCGACCGCGCCGGACAGGTACCCGGTCGAGAAGGTGATCGTCGGGGTGCCGTACGTGACCGCGCCGGCCGGGACGGCGGGCAGGGCGAGCACGGGCACCGCCGCGACGGCGACGGCGAGCGGCAGCAGGCGGCGGAGGGGACGCGACACGGTGGCAACCCTTCGACAGGAGGGGGGAGTTGACGGAAAGTGCCAGCCTGCTGGCGCCCGGCGAACACCGGCCCTACGGGGACCTTACGGTGGGTGGACGGCCGGGCGAACAGCAGGCCCCGGGGCGGGTGCGGTCCGGGAGCGGGTGCGGTTCGGGGACAGGTGCGGGTGCGGTTCGGGGGCGGGTGCGGTCCGGGGAAGGGGCTCAGCCGGTGAGGCCCGCCGCCCGCAGCCGGCGGGCGACCGCGTCCCAGTCGGGGGCGACCGGCTCGGTCCGGTGGGTGCCGACGCCCTTGTCCTTGAAACCGCTGGAGGTCGACACGCAGACCACCGGGCCCTCGGCGAGGTCCGGTTCGCCGAGGCTGCGCAGCCCGGCCAGACCGGCCGCCGAGGACAGCTCCGTCCAGAGCCCGGCGCGGGCCAGCTCCCGTTGGGCGTCCGCGAGTCGGCCGTCGTCCACGGTCAGCGCCCGGCCGCCGCTCTCCCGCACCGCCAGCACGCCCCGGTAGCCGCTGACCGGGGAGGTGATCGAGTACGCGTCGCTCGGGCCGACCGTCACGTGGGCGGCCGGCAGTCCCTCGGCGACGGCCCGGGCGAGTGGCCCGGAGGCGGCCGCCTCGCAGGAGTGGATGCGCGGCACCCGGTCGGTCAGGCCGAGGCGCCGCAGTTCGGCGAAGCCCTTCCAGACACCGAACAGCAGCTCGCCGTAGCCGACCGGGACGAACACCGCGCTCGGCACGCCGATGTCCTGGAAGATCTCGTATGCGACGGTCTTGTAGCCCTCGGGGCCGTACGCGTGGCCGGTGTGGGTGGTGGTCAGGTTGCTGACCGGGTGCAGGCCCAGCCGGTCGACCGCCTGGCGCAGCAGCGGCCAGCGGGCCTCCCACGGCACCGGGAGCACCACCGCGCCGTAGGCGGTGAGGAAGGCGTCGACGTTCGGCGGCAGGTCCGGGCCGGTGAACACCACGCAGGGCAGTCCGGCGCGGGCGGCGTAGGCGGCGGCCGAGGCGCCGTGGTTCCCGGAGGAGGCGACCGCGAGGCCCGGCGCGCCGACGCCCACGGCGGCGCTGGTGGTGCAGCGGTTCAGCCGGTCCTTGTGGCTCCAGGTGGGGTTGCGGGACTCGTCCTTGACGTACACCCCGGGCTCGATCTCCACCAGCGGGGTGCCGCCCTCGCCCAGGCCGGGCGCCAGCAGCGGCGGCAGCAGCGGGGCCCAGCGCTCCAGGCCGCCGCGCGTCCGGGCGGGGGCGAACAGGCCCGCCGGGTCGGCCTTGTCGTAGGCGTAGTCGACCTCGACGGGGTAGGAGACGTCCTCGGTGCTGGTGCGGGGGCAGCCGGCGGTGAGCGGGGGCCAGAGCGGGTAGTCGAGGGCGGGGTCGCCGAGGGAGCGCTGGCCGGTCGCGAGGGAGTCGTCTGTTGGCATGCCAGGAGACTAGCCGGGCGGCCGGGGTGCGGTCCGGCGGTTGGCGCGGCTGCGGCGGGAACCCGTTCGTGGGGGACCGGTTCCGGCTGGTCCGGCTGGTCCGGCTGGTCCGGCCGGGTCGGCCGGGTCGGGTTCAGCCGCTCTGGCGGACCGCCGAGATGTCGAACTCCAGGACGACCTTGTCGCCGACCAGGACGCCGCCGCCCTCCAGGGCCGCGTTCCAGGTGACGCCGAACTCCTTGCGGCTGATGGTGACCGAGCCCTCCAGGCCCACCCGGAGGTTGCCGTACGGGTCGACGGCGTTGCCGGTGTACTCGAAGTCGATGGTGACCGGGCGGGTGGTGTCCTTGATGGTGAGGTCGCCGGTCACCCGGTAGTCGGTCTCGGAGCGCACCTCGACCGCGGTGGTGCGGAAGGTGATGTCGGGGAAGTTCGGCGCGTCCAGGAAGTCGTTGGTGCGCAGGTGCTGGTCGCGCTGCTCCACGCCGGTGTCGATGCTCTGGGCCTTGATCACCACCTGGCCGGAGGAGCGGGACGGGTCGGCGCCGTCCAGGTGGGCGGTGCCCTCGAACTCGTGGAACGCGCCGCGGACCTTGGTCACCATGGCGTGGCGGGCGACGAAGCCGATCCGGGTGTGGGCGGGATCGAGGACGTAGTCGCCGGTGAGCTCGGAGAGTTTGACGGTCATGGTCGGCATGCCTCCTGCGTGCGGGCCCGGGTCTCGGCCCGGGGGTGGTCGGGCGGTCCCCGGACCACGCTAGGGGCAGTTCCGGCGGGCCGCGCGTCGAGCCGGGGCCACGCAGGGGCCTATGCGGGGGGCGGGGTGGGAAGGCTCGCGGGGTACGTCGGAGGACGGAAGGACCGGGAGGCCGGATTGGACAGCGGGATAGGCGCGATGGTCGAGGCGGTCGGCGAGGCGCGACGGCAGCTGCGGGAGAACGCGCTGCCGAAGGCGCGGGACACCAGCCGGGAGAGGGTGCCGGAGAAGGAGGAGGCGGAGCTGCTGAAGGCTCTCAGCGGGCTGCTGGAGGCCGTCGTCGACCTGGCCGATGCCGCCTCGGGCCGGATGGCCACGGGCGACAGCCGCGAGACGTACACCAAGGTGGTCCGGCGGCTGCGGGACCAGGCCCACTACCTGCGTGGGGACGCGGCGAAGGTCGCGAAGCGGGTGGGCGGAGCGGGATGACCCGGCCGCCGGTGCCCCTGTCCAGGGGCACCGGCGGCTTCGGTCAGCGGCGGCTTCGGTCAGCGGTGGCTCGGGAACTGCACCACCTGCTGGTAGGTCGGCCGGTTCTGCCAGGTGGTCTTGGCGTCCGTCACGCCGCCCAGCGGGCGCTGGATGATCGTGTCGGCGCACCACTGGTCGCCGGCCGCGCAGTCCGCGTCGCCCGGGTAGACCTGGGCGGGGGTCCGGGCGGCGGCCTGCTTGAGGGTGTCCAGCAGGACGGTCCGGCAGGCCGCGAGGTCGCCCCCGCCGCAGAACGGCCGGGCCAGCGGGCCGGCCACCCGGTCGCCGAGGACGGCGCGCAGGTCCTTGTCCAGGTAGCTCCACCAGCCGTACTGGAAGGCCGAACCCTTGTGCGGGATGGCCTCGTTGGCGCTCACCGGGCCGGTGGCGGCGCCGGTCTGGCCGCCCGAGGGGGACTCGTTGATCTGGAGCGCGCCGGTCAGCGCGCCGAACAGCGGGTCGCCGAGGCCGGGCCGCATGATGCCGTCGGCGACCAGCGGCCACCAGGCGTCCATCACCCGGATCGCGGTGGCGTCCGCGTAGCCGTGGCTGCCGGGTGAAGTCTCCCTCCGCAGGGCGCCGTTGGCCAGCCAGGCCTCCAGCTGCTGCAGGGCGGTGAGGGCGGCCTGGTCGGTGACGGGGGCGCTGCGCAGCACCCGGATCAGCTCGGGCAGCACGTCCTCGGCCCGCAGGTCGGCGAGGGCGGCGCTCTCCATGGCCTGGGTGAGCGAGACCCGGCTCGCCCTGCCGCCGTCGCGGAGCAGGGAGGTGACCCGGTCGTCCAGCAGGTTGCCGCGGTGCACCGAGCCGTTGCCGAAGCCGGCCGAGGTGTAGCCGTTCGCCTGCTTGTTGTTCCAGGAGGCGTAGTAGTCCTGGTTGACGGACTGCGGGTGCTCGGCCGCCGGGGTGTACCGGGCGGTGTTCGCGACGGGGTCGAAGTCGGCCCACTCGTAGGCGGGTTGGGCCAGGACGGGCAGGCCCGGGTCCACCCCGGGGGCGCGGACCGGGTTGCTGCCGGAGTTGTAGTACGCGATGTCGCGCGAGTCGGCGTAGAACCAGTTGAAGGTGTAGTTGATGTCCTGCGCTGCCTGCTGGAAGCCCGCCGCGTCGCGCACCGCGCCCGGGTCGTTCAGCTCCTGGAAGCCGATGATCGAGTCGGCCTCGTGCCGGTAGGTGGAGCGCAGCGAGGTGAAGGCGACGGGGGCGCCGCCGACCGTGCCGCGGGCGGTCACCAGGCCGTACCGGGAGCGGTTCATCACCAGGGTGTAGGAGCCCTCCGGGGTGGAGTCGGCGGTGGTCGGCTTCCACGCGTTCCGGCGCTCCAGCCGCTCGAACGGCAGGCACTGGCCGTGCCAGAGGTAGGAACCGGCGGCGGTGGTGACCGGGGAGCCGTCGGTGGTGCAGAGCGGGACGGCGTAGGTGTCGGTGATGTCCTGCCCGGCGGAGGTCGCGCTCCAGGCGTAGTCCTGGCCGCGGCCGAGCTGCACGTAGAAGCTCAGGCCGGCGAAGGCGGCGCCGCGCGCGCTGATGCCGGGGCCCTGGATCTCCTCCAGCATCAGCAGCTGCGGGGCGAAGTAGCCGGTCTGCGGGCCGAACACGGCCACCGGGTGGCCGTCGTCGGTGTGCGCGCCGGAGACCAGCAGGGCGTTGGACATGCCGTGCCTGGCGGACAGCAGGTTCCCGGGCAGGACGCCGGTCGCCTCGGTGGCGGCGGTCCCGGCCGAGCCGGTGGCGTCGTAGACCACCCGCTCGGGCACCACCGAGCCGGGGTCGGGCAGCGCCGTGCCCTGCGGCCGGTCCGGGACGGTCGCGTACGGGAAGCTCTGGCCGTCGTGCAGGGTCTGGACGGCCTCCGGGTCGTCCGCCTCGCGCAGCGACTTCCAGACCGCGTCCCCGGCGTCCTTGCCGTACCGGGCCTCGGCGGCGGACTTGACCTGGGCGGAGGAGAGTTCGCCGCCACCGCCGGAGCCGAACAGCGCGCCGACCACGGAGGCGAGGGCGACCAGGTCGGTCAGCTTGAACGGCTCGATCGAGCCGGCGTTGGTGATCGGGTCGATGTGCCCGGTGAGGTCGTACTCGCCGGGGAAGGTGCGGGCGTTGTAGGCCTCCTTGGCGTACTGGTTGACGCCGTCGAGGTAGGCGGTGGCGTCGGCGAGCGCCTGGGTGGCCCGGCCGCCGCGGGCGGCGATGACGTCGATCTGCTGCTGCAGTTCCGCCTCGGTGTACGGCGCGGCCTGCCAGAAGGTCTGCTCCAGCTGGCGGTTGGCGGCGGCGCCGCCCGCGAAGCCGGACAGCTGGCCGCGGCCGACGTGGCGGAAGAGGTCCATCACCCAGAGCCGGTCCTGGGCGGCGGCGTAGCCCGCGCCGAACTCGGTGCCGTAGCGGGTGGTGCCGGTGATGTGCGGGACGCCGGTGGCCTTGTCGCGCACGATGGTGACGTCCGGGCGCGGGCTGGTGGTGCCGGCCACCTGGTCGGCGGGGACGCCGAAGGAGGCGTCGTTGAAGAAGTCGCGCAGCTTGGCCTCGGTCAGGCCGGGGTAGCCGGAGGCGAGGGCGGCGTACGGGCCGAGCTGGTCGTCGGTGTGCGCGGGGCGGGTGCCGAAGGCCCGGTTGAGCAGGATGTCGGCGAGGGTGGCGTTGCCGTTCTCGCCGGGCGGCAGGATGTCGGCGCAGCGGCCGCCGCAGTGGTCGTTGGCGGCGGCCGTCGTCGCGGCCGTCGTCGCGACGGTGGGGGCGGCGGTGGCGGTGGGGGTGGTGGTGAGGGCGGCGGTGACGAGCAGGGCCGGGGCGAGGGCGGCGGCCGGGAGTCGGAGGGGGCGGGGGCGGGGGCGTTGGCGGCGTTGGCGTGAACGCAAGGCGGACTCCTCCGTCGAAGTCTCACGGAAGAGTCGACGGTAGGGGCGCTACTGGCCGGTTGGCTAGTGGCGCGCATGCCATTTTCCGTACGGGGGCCGGGAGTTGGGGCCGGAGGGGCGGCGCTGCCGGGAGGTGGGGCGGCGCTGCCCGGGGGTGGAGCGGCGGGGAGGGGCGGCGGGGAGCGGCGGCGCCGCACCGGCCGGGCTCAGTCCGGCAGGTGCAGCGCCGGGTCGGCGTCGCCCTGGGCGAAGCGGGTGAAGCGGACCTGGAGGCCGGCGCGTTCGGGGGAGCAGCAGAACGGGCCGGCGGTGGCGGCCGCCTCGGGGGCGAGCGGCGCGAGGCGGACCAGGCGCCAGGGGCCGTCCGCGCAGCGGGCGCGGACGGTCACGGCGTCGCCGGTGCGGCTCGCGCGCACGGTGACCGGGCGGCCGTGCCAGTCGGGGACCGGCGCGAGGGACCAGTCGGAGACGCCGTGGGTGACGACCGCCCCGAGGTGGGGGACGCCGTCGCTCATCTCCACTCCGGCCTTGATCCACGTCTCGGGGGCGACCCGGATCAGCAGGCCGGCCTGGTCGTAGAGGGCGGCGAAGTCCGCGACGAAGGTGACCTCGGTGGCGCTGCCCGGCGGGAAGCCGGCGAGCAGCGCGTGGCCGTCGTCGCGGACGAAGCCGTAGCCGGTGGTGCGCCAGAAGTCGCTGCGGCCGCGGGCGGTGACCAGGAGGTCGGTGCCGTCGGTCCGGGCGTCCTCGGGCGCGTTGAGCCAGCTGCCCTCGTGCCAGGGGATGTCGCGGGGCGGGTGCATGGGCCCATCCTTCATCGACTTGCTGAAAGTTGCTGAAAGACTATCGGGCGGCCCGCCCCGGCGACAGGGGTGAGGCTCGGTCAGGGCTTGAGCACCAGGCGGATCGGGTTGCCCTCCTTGCGCTCCAGCGCCTCGACCGCGCGGGCCGCCTCGGCCAGCGGGAAGGTGCCGCTCACCGAGCGGGAGAAGTCGAGCCGGCCGCCGCGGACCAGGGCGACCAGGTCGACGACGTCCTGGCCCTCGGAGCCGTAGTGGCCGCGGATCTGCTGGCGCAGGTAGCTGACCAGGGTGCCGTTGGTGACGGTCAGCGGCTTGTCGGTGAGGCCGACCAGCACCAGGCGGCCGCGCTCGCCGAGGGCGGCCATGGCCTGCTCGCGCACCGGGGCGACCCCGGCGAAGTCGAAGGCGGCGGACAGCGGGCGGCCGCCGGTGGCCTCGCGCAGCCGCTCGGCGAACCCGGAATCGGCCGGGTCGAGGGCGGCGTCGGCGCCGAAGGCCAGGGCGCGCTCGCGGGCGGCCGGCAACGGGTCGACGGCGACGATCGGGAAGGCGCCGATGGCCCGCAGCAGCTGGACGCCGTGGGCGCCGAGGCCGCCGACGCCCCAGACGCCGACCGCCTCGGCCGGGCGCACGGCGCCGGTGGCGGTGATGGCGGCCCAGGGGGTGGAGACGGCGTCGGGGATGAAGCAGGCCTGCTCGAACGGGAGCTCGTCCGGGATCGGCACCAGGGTGGTGGCGGTGGCGAGCGCGTACTCGGCCCAGCCGCCGTCGTAGTCCACGCCGCGGGTGTGCACGACGCCGCCGCGGGTCTCACCGGCCTGCAGCAGCACCCGGTCGCCGACGGCCGCGGTGGTCACGCCCTCGCCGAGGGTGTGCACGGTGCCCGCGACCTCGTGGCCGAGGGTGACCTTGTCGCCCTGGAGGAAGAGCGGCTTGAGCATGCCCTCGATCAGGTGGACGTCGGAGAGGCAGACGCCGGCCGCCTCCACCTTGATCAGCACCTCGCCCGGGCCGGGGGTCGGGACGGGGACCTCCTCCACGGCGAAGGCGCCCTTCGCGACGTCGAGCCGGCCGGCCAGCATCGTGGCGGTCATCGGGACTTCCCTTCTCGCGGGGGCGGCGGGCCGGGGGGAGGGCCCGCCGCTCCGGAAGTTACTTGTTATTCGACAAGCAAGTTCACCGTAGCATGGCCTCATGTCTACGCACGATGAGGACGGAACGGGCCGGGGCGGGGAGTCCGCGGGGCCCGGGGAGGCGCCGGCGCGCCGCACCCAGGCCGAACGGCGGGCCCGGGCCGAGTCCGCGCTGATCGCCGCCGCCGCCCGGCTGATCGCCGAGCACGGCAGCACCGGGGTCACGCTCGCCAGGGTGGGGGAGGAGGCGGGCTTCAGCCGGGGCCTGGCCACCCACTACTTCGGCTCGAAGGCCGCGCTGCTGGCGCGCCTGCAGGAGGCGGCGCTGGCCGAGGCGATGGCGGCGGCCGCGCCGGAGCGCAGCGGGGCGGGGGCGGCGGACGAGCTGTGCCGCTTCGCGCGCGGCTGCCTGGAGGGTGTGCGCAACCCGACGGACCTGGGGCGGGCCTTCGTGGTGCTGGGGGCCGAGGCGCTCGCGGGAGCCTCGGAACTGACCGCCGCGGTGGCGGAGTTGGACGCCCGGACCCGGGCCTGGACGGCCGAGGTGGTCGGCCAGGGGCAGCGGGACGGCGAGCTGCGCCCCGGGGTGGACCCGGCGGCCTTCGCGCTGGCCTTCGTCGGGCTGGTCAAGGGGCTGGTGGTGCAGGCCGCGGCCGCTCCGGAGGCCTTCGACGTGGGGGTGGCGGTCGCGGAGTGCGAGCGGTGGATCCGGCTCGCGCTCACGGCGGGCTGAGGGCTTCGTACGGGGTGCCGGCCGGGGCGCCGGGCGGGGCTTCGGGCGACCGCCCGGGCCCGGTCAGGCCCGGCGGGCCGGCGAACTCCGGCGTGCGGGCGGCGCTATGCGCACCCGCTCGGTGGCGGGCGCCTTCTCCAGGTCGTCCAGCTGGGCGAGGACGGTGGCGCGCAGTTCGTCGTCGTCCTCGAACCGGTGGTCCTGGAAGAGGGTGTAGCCGGACCACATCAGGTTGGCGCAGACCCGGGGCGGGACCATGCCGGTCCGGGCGCCCATGCCGACCAGGGCGACCGACCGGACGGAGCCCGGCTGCAGCCGGTTCTGCCGGTGGACGGCCTGGAAGGCGGCGGCGCAGGCCAGGGCCACGTTCAAGGTCTCGCTGACGTTCTGCGAGGAGGTCCGCATCGTCGGGGCCGCTATCAGGAACCGGGGGTTGACGGCGCCGGACGGGACGCAGACCGCGCTGCCGACCGGGAGGCTGCCGGCGTACTGCTCGCGGATCGCCTTCTGGACCCGCAGCTGGATGCCCGCGCCCAGGTGGCGCTTGATCGCCGCGTCCGTCCCGCCGTCCATCCGGCCGCGGGAGTTGGTGGGGCTGACCCAGGCGTCGGCCTGCGCGGTGAGCAGGGAGGCGTGCCGGATCTCGACCCCGGGGACGTCGGCGAAGGCCGCCCGCCAGGACTCCACGACCGTGGCGTTGAGGTCGGTCAGCACCACCTTGAGCGGCGACTGGGTGCGGTCGGTGGTCATGCTGGGCTCCTGTCGGTCGGTGGACGGCCGGATGACGGCCGGGTGGGTGGCCGGGTGGGTGGCCGGATGGTGGCGTTGGTCGGCGGGCCGTGGCCGGTGGCGCGGTTCCTCGGTGACACCGATGAAGCTAGTACTGCAACGGTGCTTAGCGTGATGAGGCTTCGGTTTTCGGGCTGTGGCCTCGTCGTTTGTAGTGGCTGTTCCGGGCTTGGTGCTGGCGTC
>NZ_JBEXJK010000165.1:0-17235 GCF_040609095.1 Kitasatospora sp. NPDC004799 | reverse complement strand
AGCGCCCTGGTGGCGGTGGCGGCGCTGCTGTGCGCGGCGCTGCGCTGGGCACCGGCGGCGGCCTGCGCGGGCGGGGTGCTGGCCGTGGTGTGGGCAACGGGCGTGCGCTTGGCGACCAGGGTGTGGCGGGCGGGCAGCAGCAGGGTCTCGGAGATGACGTAGCCCTCGTCCTGCTTGGCCAGGCGGGTGCCGAGGAACAGCTCACCGCTGTCCCACAGCGAGCGGACCAGGGCCACCAGCCGGTCGCTGGGCTGGTAGCCGCGGTACCAGGTGACGAAGTCGTCCCACTGGGTGACCGTGCCCCGCTCCTCGATGAAGCTCGCCATGTCGTAGACGGTGGGCAGCTTCCAGCGGTAGATGCCCTTCTCCAGCGCTCCGGTGGTCAGGAACGGGTAGTTCTCGGAGACGTAGACGGCTCCGCCCGCGGTGACGCCGTCCCGCAGCGGGGTGAGGGCCGGCAGCGCGTGCTCGAAGTCGCAGGTGTCGGCCGCGTCGCGGCTGAAGTCGAAGTCCCGCGGGTAGGCCTGCTGGAAGGTCTCGAAGGAGCCGCACTTGTCGGCGACGGCGTCCATGCCCTGGTAGAACGGCGCCCAGTACGGCTTGCGGGCTCCCAGCATGGCGCTGAAGACGTGGCTGCCGCAGGTCTCGGCGAGGGTCCTGCCCATCGCGGCGAGGTTCTCCGGGGTGTCCAGGCCCGGGATGAGCGGGGCCACGTGGAAGGCCACCGGGATGTCCTGGGCGGCCAACTGCTCGGCGACTCGCAGCCGTTCGATCGGGCGCGGGGCGTTCGGCTCGATGCGGGTCGTGACCTCCTCGTTCAGGGTGATGATGGAGACGCAGACCTCCACCAGCCCGGCCGCGGCCAGTTCGCGCAGCAGGTCCGCGTCGCGCAGCACCAGGTTGCCGCGGGTGAGCACGAAGAGCGGGATCCGCTCGGCGAGTGCGGCTTCGAGGATCGACCGGGTGAGCTTCTGCTCCGCCTCCATCGGCTGGTACGGGTCCGTGGTGGTCCCGATGTCGACGATGCCGAGGTCGCTGCGCGCGGGGATGGAGACTTCGACCGGGCGGACGTGGCGTCCGTATTCACCGGGCCCCTTGTAGAGGCAGTACTGGCACTCGAACTCGCAGCCCTTGTAGGTGTCGGTGTAGGACCGCCAGTGGTGCGCTCGGATCGTCTCCACGGAAGTCTGGAACTCGAATGTGCTCGGAAGTCGGTGCATGGCGTTTCCCCTCAGGTGTTGACGTACGTCCGCTCACCGTCGAACCGAAATCCTCAAACGCTTCCCCCCCTCGGCGCTGGCAACCCACAGCTTCATGACGCCTTGACCGCACGTCAATGAGACGTCGATCCGATTCGTTCTGCGTGCCGCCGATCGGCGAAGGGCCGTGGCGGGGAGAGGAGCGATCCCGTCCGCACCGGGAGATTGTTCCGGGCCGAATCCATTCGGGCCGTCTGCCTGTCTACCGGCCCGGGTCGAACCTGTCCAGCCCCCGCCCGGCCCGGGGGTGGGGCGGGGACGATCCGCCGGCGCGCAACTGCCGCGGCTCCTCAGTTGGGCACCCCGGCCCGCTCCGGACGTGCCCGGAGCACGCCCGGGCGGGTCGGCGCTTCCGCCGTCTTGCCCTCCTCGCGCAACTCTCGTAGCTTCGTGCGCAACGCACCTCATCCTCCATGAGGAGAAGCCGTCCAGGACCTCCGCCGGCCGCCCGGGGCATTCACACCCGGGAAAAGGCCCGGACATCCCGTCCTTTCCTTCACGACCAGCGCCGTTTCCCGCCGGGGCGCCGTGCGTACGCGGCCCGGTCATTCCCGCCTTGCCCGGAGCACGACTCGTTTCAGCAGATGCGGACCGCATCGGAACCCTCGGAGGGGACATTGGCATCCGCCTTTTTGGGGTTGAACATCCTGCACGACACGTCGGCGGCGATCGTCGTGGACGGCGAGCTGGTCTGCGCCGTCGAGGAGGAACGGTTCAACCGGGACCGGCACACCGCCGAATTCCCGAACGCGGCGATCGACTACTGCCTGGAGCAGGCGGGCGTGCGGCGCGAGGACGTGCTCGGCGTCGGGCTCACCTTCGACTACGGGAAGTTCCGGGACAACACCGACCCGTTCGACCAGAACCTGATCGACCACGACGACCTCACGCCGGCCGGCCTGGAGGTGATCCGGAACCTGAACCGGCAGACCTGGCAGGAGGCCACGGAGCAGCTCGAACTGAACGGGTTCGGCCGCGCGAGGCACTTCCGCCACCACCTGACGCACGCCGCCTGCGGCTTCTGGCTCAGCGGGCTGCCCGAGGCGAACGTCCTGGTGATGGACGGCCGCGGCGAGGAGGAGTCCACCTCGCTGTGGAGCGCCTCGGGCACCCGGATCGAGCACCTGGAGTCCTACCCGGTGGCCGACTCGCTCGGGCACCTGTACACGTACATCACCAGCCTGTGCGGGCTGTACCGCAGGAGCGGCCGGCAGGAGCGAGCCGGGCACCTGGGGGCGATCGGCAACGAGGGCAAGACGATGGGGCTCTCCGCGTACGGCTCCGGCCGGTTCGACCTGGACGACGTGGTCACCTTCTCCTCGCAGCGCTACCGGGTGCACCGCGACCGGCTGCGGGAGTTCGACGTCCACAAGGCGGCGCCGGGGCAGCCCGACGACAACTCGCGGGAGCTGGCCTTCGCGGTGCAGCGCAAGCTCGAGGAGGTCTACCACTTCCTGGCCGCGCGGCTCGAAGAGCTCACCGGGCGGCGGGAGTTCGTGCTCGCGGGCGGGGTCGCGCTGAACTGCAACGCCAACGGCGCGCTGGCCGCGTCGGCGCTGGCGGACAAGGTCTTCATCCCGCCGGCCGCCCATGACGCGGGGGCCGCGGTCGGGGCGGCGTTCCTCCAGTGGGTCGAGCACTCGGGCCGGGCGCCGAAGGTTCCCGCCGACCAGATCTACCTCGGCGAGGCGATCGACCGCGCGGCGGTGGCCCAGGCCGTCGCGGCCAGCGGGGTCAGCCGGGTCGCGCGGGTGTCGGACCCGGCCGCGGTCGCCGCGGCGGCCGTCGCGCGGGGCTTCGTGGTCGGCTGGTGCCAGGGCCGGATGGAGTTCGGTCCGCGGGCGCTGGGCAACCGCTCGATCCTGGCGGACCCGCGGAATCCGGCCATGCCCGACAAGATCAACATGCGGGTGAAGTTCCGCGAGTCCTGGCGTCCGTTCGCGCCGTCCGTGCTGGCCGAGAAGAGCGCCGGGTGGTTCGAGCCCGCGATCGAGTCGCCGTACATGCTGCTCTCGCTCAGTGTCCGACCGGACCGGCGGGAGACCGTCCCGGCCATCACCCACGTCGACGGCACCGCCCGGGTCCAGACCGTCACCCC
This sequence comes from Kitasatospora sp. NPDC004799, assembly GCF_040609095.1. Classification (NCBI taxonomy): domain Bacteria; kingdom Bacillati; phylum Actinomycetota; class Actinomycetes; order Kitasatosporales; family Streptomycetaceae; genus Kitasatospora; species Kitasatospora sp. NPDC004799. The sequence goes on along the minus strand of NZ_JBEXJK010000165.1, from coordinate 13,878 downwards.
GCAGGCGAACCCGCTCTACCACCGCCTGATCGAGGAGTTCGACCGGCTCACCGGGGTCCCGATGGTCCTCAACACCTCGCTCAACATCAAGGGCGAGCCGATCGCCCGGACCCCGGAGGACGCGATCCGCTGCTTCGTCAAGTCCGGCCTCGACGTGCTCGTCATGGACGACACCGTGCTGTGGAAGGACGACGTCGACCTGGACATCGAGCCGGCCGCCGCCTGAGCGGCCCGCACGGCCCCGGGACGGCGGCGCCCCGGGGCCGGGGCCGGCCCCTCCGCCCGGCCCCGCATCAGCCCATGCATCCGGTCCAGCCCTATCGGAAACGGGATTCCTCATGACCGACCACGACGCCGGCACCCGGGCCACGGTCCCGGTTCACCAGATGGTCGCGGCGCAGGCCGCGGCCACCCCCGACGCCATCGCCCTGCGGTGGGCCGGAGGTGAGCTGACCTACCGTCAAGTCCTCGCTTCGATCCAGCGGTTCGGACGGCACCTGGTGGGCACCCGGCGGGCCGCCCTGCTCAACGACCGCTCCCCGGAGCTCGTCATCGCGGTGCTGGCGGTGCTCGCCGGGGGCGGCGGCTACGTCCCGCTCGACACCACGTACCCGAGGCGCCGGCTCGACTACATGCTGGCCAACAGCGGCGCCGACCGCCTGCTGTGCCGCTCCTCGCTGACGGACCTGATCACCCTCCCCGAGGGGTGCCGGCTGGAGACCCTCGACGACGTCGTGGTGGCCGGCCCCGACGCGGACCCGGCGCCGTCCGCCGTCGAGGTGTCGATGGAGGACACCGCGTACGTCACCTACACCTCCGGCTCCACCGGGTGGCCCAAGGGCGTCGAGATGCCCCACCGGGCGCTCGCCAACATCATCGCCTGGCAGGTGGCCGACTCGGGCTCCACGGTGGGCTGGAACACGCTGCAGCTGTGGCCGCTGAGCGTGGACGTCGCCTTCCAGGAGATCATGGCCACCTGGGCCAGCGGCGGCACCCTCGTCCTGGTCACCGAGGAGATCCGCCGGGACTGGGAGAAGGTCCTCAGGTACCTGGACGAGCAGCGGATCAACCGGGTGTACCTGTCCTTCACCACGCTCTACCAGGTCGTCGAGGCCGCCCACCGCACCGGGCTCTACCCCGCCTCGCTGCGGGAGGTCATCACCGCCGGCGAGCAGCTGCAGATCAACGACTCGGTGCGGTCGTTCTTCGAGCGCACCGGCGCCCGGCTGCAGAACCAGTACGGCATGACGGAGGTGCACATCGTCTCCGCGAAGACGCTGGACGGCGACCCGAAGGCCTGGCCGGACCGGCCGACGATCGGCACGGCCATCGACGGCGCGGTGGTCGAGGTCGTCGACGGGGACCTGAAGCCGCTGCCCCCCGGGGTCGAGGGCGAGATCTGCGTCGGCGGGGCCCAGGTCCCCGGCGGCTACCTGAACCTGCCCGAGCTGACGGCCCAGCGGTTCCGCCCGTGGCCCGGCCACGGCACGGCGTACCTCTCGGGCGACCACGGCCGGCGGCTGCCCGACGGGGAGATCGAGTTCCTCGGCCGCCGGGACACCCAGGTCAAGATCAACAGCAACCGGATCGAGCTGGAGGAGATCGAGATCCAGCTCCGGGCGCTGGCGAGCGTCACCGACGCCCTGGTGACCGCCCACACCGGGGGCGAGGAGCAGTTCCTCGCGGCCCACTACATCCCCGCCCCCGGGGCCGCGACCGGCGCCGAGCAGCTGCGGGAGGAACTGCTCAAGGTCCTGCCGCGGCACTTCGTGCCCACCCGGTACTTCGAGGTGTCGGCGTTCCCCTTCACCCCGGTGGGCAAGGTCGACCGCGACGCCCTGGCCCGCTCGGTCCCCGAGTAGCACCGGCGACGGGGTGCCCGGTCCGCCGGCGGCGGCGGACCGGGCACGCCCGCGCCCCTCGCACCCGACCGCCCACCGCTCCCCTGGGGGTACACCAAGTGGCTCCGACCGTCTACGAGTCGGCCCATCTCGACGCGCTGGAAGCCGAGTCGGTGCACATCTTCCGCGAGGTGGCGGCGACCTTCGAGCGGCCGGCGCTGCTGTTCTCCGGCGGCAAGGACTCCGCCGTCATGCTGCACCTGGCGGCCAAGGCCTTCTGGCCCGCCCCGCCGCCCTTCCCGCTGCTCCACGTGGACACCGGGCACAACTTCGACGAGGTGATCGCCTACCGCGACCGGGCCGTCGCCCGGGCGGGCGTACGCCTGCTCGTCGGCCGGGTGCAGGACGACATCGACGCCGGCCGGGTCAGCGAGCAGACCGGGCCGCAGGCCTCGCGGAACCGGCTGCAGACGGCCACCCTGCTGCGCACGATCCGCGAGCACGCCTTCGACGCGGTCTTCGGCGGGGCGCGCCGGGACGAGGAGAAGGCCCGGGCCAAGGAGCGGGTGTTCAGCTTCCGCGACCGGCTCGGCCAGTGGGACCCCCGCAACCAGCGGCCCGAGCTGTGGAACCTCTACAACGGGCGGCACCACCGGGGTGAGCACATCCGGGTCTTCCCGCTGTCGAACTGGACCGAGCTGGACATCTGGACGTACATCACGGCGGAGGGGATCGACCTCCCCTCGCTCTACTACGCCCACCGCCGGCCGGTGGTGCAGCGCGACGGGATGCTGCTCGCGCACACCCGCTTCCTCACCCTCGCGGACGGGGAGCGGCCGTACCCGGCGACCGTGCGGTTCCGCACCGTCGGGGACGCCACCTGCACCGGCTGCGTGGAGTCGGCCGCCTCGACTCCGGCCGAGGTCACCGCCGAGGTGGCCGCCACCCGGGTCACCGAGCGCGGCGCGACCCGCGCCGACGACCGGGTCTCCGAAGCCGGCATGGAAGACCGCAAGAGGGAAGGGTACTTCTGATGGCTCCGCTCCCCCGGGATCGCTGATGGCTCACCAACTCCTGCGCGTGGCCACCGCGGGCAGCGTCGACGACGGCAAGTCCACCCTGATCGGCCGGCTGCTGTACGACTCCAAGGCGGTCTTCACCGACCAGCTCGCGGGGATCGAGCGCACCAGCCGGGAGCGGGGCGAGCACGCCCCGAACCTCGCGCTGCTCACCGACGGGCTGCGCGCCGAGCGCGAGCAGGGCATCACCATCGACGTGGCGTACCGGTACTTCGCCACGCCCCGGCGCAAGTTCGTCCTCGCCGACTCCCCCGGGCACGTCCAGTACACCCGGAACATGGTCACCGCGGCCTCCACCGCCGACCTCGCGCTGATCCTCGTCGACGCGCGCAAGGGCGTGCTGGAGCAGTCCCGGCGGCACGCGTTCCTGTCCGCCCTGCTCGGGGTCCCGCACCTGGTCCTGTGCGTCAACAAGATGGACCTGGTGGACTGGTCCCGGGACCGGTTCGAGGAGATCCGCGAGGAGTTCCGCCGCTTCACCCTGAAGCTGGACGTGCCGGACCTGTCGTTCGTCCCGGTCTCCGCCCTGCACGGCGACAACATCGTCCACCGGAGCCCGAACCTGCCGTGGTACGAGGGTGCGCCCCTGCTGCACCACCTGGAGGAGGTCCACGTGGCCTCCGACCGCAACCTCGTCGACGCGCGGTTCCCGGTGCAGTACGTGACGCGCGCGCCCGGCGGGGACTTCCGCGGCTACGCGGGCACGATCGCCAGCGGCGTGTTCCGGCCGGGCGATCCGGTCGTCACGCTCCCCTCCGGGCTCACCTCGACGGTGTCGGCGATCTGGGGGCCGGGCGGCGAGCCGCTCGCCGAGGCCTTCGCCTCGCAGGCGGTGACCTTCCGGCTCGCCGACGACCTCGACATCGGCCGCGGCGACCTGCTCTGCCGGCCCGGCAACCGGCCGCACGTCGGACAGGACCTCGACGCGGTGGTCTGCTGGTTCTCCGAGCGGTCCGTGCTCAGGCCCGGCTCGACGTACACCGTGCGGCACACCACCCGCGCGGCCGCCGCCGAGGTCCACGCCCTCGACTACCGGATCGACGTCAACTCGCTGCACCGCGACGCGAGTTCCGCACAGCTGTCGCTCAACGAGATCGGCCGCGTCCGGCTGCGGATCCGACAGCCGCTGATGTTCGACCCCTACCGTCGCAATCGAGCCACCGGCAGTTTCATCCTGGTCGACGACACGACCAACGACACCTGCGGCGTCGGCATGATCACCGGCCCGAGCGCGCCGGCCGACCGGGAGCCGTCCCGCGCGGGCGGCGAGGACGGCGGACAACGGGCCCTACCGGGGCGGACGTTGTGGCTGAGCGGGGCCCCGGCGCCGCAGCTGCGGGACGTCGCGGCCGCACTCGAACGCCGGCTGGCCGCCGCCGGCCACCGCGTCCGCCTGCTCGACGAGGAGACCCTGCGGCGCGGGCTGAACCGCGATCTCGGCCCGGACGCCGCGGGCCGGGCCGAGTACGCGCGCCGGGCCGGCGAGGTGGCCCGGCTGCTCGCCGAGGCCGGCCTGGTGGCGGTGGTCCCGCTGCCCGGCCCGCCCCCGGCCGACTACGGCGAACTCCGGAGGGTCCACGAACGGTCCGGGATCTCCATCGTGGAGATCGTCGCGGACCCCTCGTCCGCGCCGGAGGACGGGGCCGGAAGCGGCCGCCCGCCCGGGGGCCGGCCGGACCTTCGACTGGTCCTTCGCGGCCAAGAACCCACCTCCGTCGCTACTCTGATCCTGCGTCAGATACCGCTGTGAGCGCGGTCATGCGGGGCCGGCGGGTTCCCGGAGGGCGCGTGGCTTGAGTCCTGCGCACGGCCTTGACGCCGACGGCCGACGCGTGCTTCGTTCGTGCCTGCACCATGAAGCGGTTCCCTGAACAGCGGCTCGCGGTCGGCGCATCAGCCCCGGAAGCCCCGGAGTCCAGGAGGACCCACTCCCCGACCGGGGCGGTAGCGGCCTCGGTTCACGCGGATGAGGAGTACCCGTGAGTTCTGCACCCCGGGCGGGTGCCACCGCCGCCCTGCCGGCGCCGAAGGTGCGGCTGGGACTGGCCCTGGCCGTCATCTCAGGTGCGCTGGCGCTCGACGTCGGCAGCCTGAACGTCATCAACGCGGCGCTGCCGGCGATCAGCGAGAGGTTCGACCTGGACAACAGCACCCTGCAGTGGGTCATGACGTCCTACAGCATCACCTTCGCCGGCTTCCTGCTGCTGAGCGGCCGGCTGGCCGACATCCTCGGCCGGCGGCTGATCTTCGCGCTGGGCGTGGGCCTGTTCACCGCCGCCGCCCTGGGGGGTGCGATCGCCCCGAACGAGGGCGTGCTGATCGCCGCCCGCGCCGTCCAGGGCATCGGGGCCGCCCTCTCCGGGCCGGCCGCGCTGGCCCTGCTCGGCGAGGTCTTCCCCGAAGGCACCCCGCGCAACCGCGCGTTCGGCGTCTACGCCGCCGTCGGCTCGGTCAGCGCCAGCGCCGGCCTCGTACTCGGCGGCGTCCTGACCCAACTGATGACCTGGCGCTCGGTGTTCGCCGTGTCCGTGCTGTGCGGCGTGCTGGTGCTGCTCGGCGTCAAGGCGGGCCTGCCCGCGGGCGTCCGGCGCACGGCGCCGCTCGACCTGCCGGGGGCCGTCACGGTGACGGCGGGGCTGATCCTCGCGGTGTTCGGGGTGAGTCAGGGCGAGGAACGGGGCTGGGGCGACCCGCTGGTGGTGGCGTCGCTGGCGGTCGCCGTCGCGCTGCTGGTGTCCTTCGTGCTCCTGGAGCGCCGCGCGACGGATCCGCTCATCCCGATGGAGCTGTTCCGGGCCGTCCCGGTCCGGGCCGCCTTCCTGGCCGCCTCCTGCTCGTACACCTGCGTGGTCGGCCTGCTGTTCTTCGCGCCGCTCTACCTTCAGGAGACCCTCGGCTACTCGCCGCTCACCTCCGCCCTGGCCGTGCTGCCGCTCTCCTGTGCGGTCTTCGTGGTGGCCAACTACCTGTCGGGGCCGCTGCTGGCCCGGTTCGGCCAGCGCCCGCTGCTGGCCGCCGGCCTGCTCCTGGTCGCGCTCGGCATCGCGTCCTGGGTGTGGACCTCGCCCTCCAGCACCTACTGGGTGCACATGCTGCCGGGCATCGTCGTCATCGGCCTCGGCATGGGCGTCGCCTTCCCCGCGATGACCGCCGCCGGCCTCACCGGGGTGCCCGCGGAGCGGCACGGCGTGGCCGGCGCGATCAACGTCGTGGCGCAGCAGATCGGTTCCAGCCTGGGGCTGGCGCTGCTGGTGGTGGTCGCCTCCGCCACGGCCGGCGACGGCGACGCCGGCACGCTGTCCGGGTACCACGGCGCCTACCTGTTCGCGGCGGCGGTCGGCCTGCTGGGCGCCCTGGCGATCGGCGCCGGCCGGGGCTGGGACAGCCGGCCACGGCCGGCCGCGGCGTCCGGGCCCCGCATCGACGCGCAGAGCGCCGACGGCGCCGCGTAGCACCGGGCAAGTCCCCTCCTGCTTAGGCGACATGACGGCGCGTCAGGCAGTGCTCCGGAGGCGCCCGCGCCTCCGGAGCCACGACGGGCCTACTGGGCCGTCCAGCCGCCGTCGACCACCACCGTCTGCCCCGTCACGTGCCGGCCGGCGTCACTGGCCAGCCACAGCACGGCCCCTTCGAAGTCGTCGAAGCGGGCGTCGGCGGGCAGCGGGGTGTTGCGCTGCAGCCACGTCCTGAACTCCCCGTCCTGGTACAGCTCGTCGTTGATCTCGCTGCGGAAGAAGCCCGGGGCGACGGTGTTGACCCGGATGCCGTGCCGGGCCCACTGCACGGCGAGTTCGGTGGTCAGTCCCGACAGCCCGTGCTTGCTGGCGGCGTAGGAGGCCTGCGGCAGACCGGGCAGCCCCACGTGGCCGCTGATCGACGACACGTGGACGATGGAGCCCCGGCCGGCGCGGACCATGTGGGGGAACACCTCCTGCGACAGCCGGAACGGCGCGACCAGGTTGAGGTCGAGCGTCCGGCGGATCGCCTCCAGGGGCTCGTCCTCGGCGGGCGCGCGGCTGAAGATGTCGCCGGCCACGTTCACCAGGATCTCCGGGCCGCCGAGTTCGGCGACGACCCGCGGGACGACGGCCGCCAACTGGTCCTGGTCGAGCAGGTCGCAGGCGATCGGGACGCCCCCGATCTCGTCGGCGATCTTCGCCAGGCGGTCGCGGCGGCGGGCCACCAGGGCGACCCTGGCCCCGAGCGAGGCGATCGCCCGGGCGAGGCCCTCGCCGAGGCCGGACGAGGCTCCGGTCACCACGGCCACCCGGCCGGTGAGATCGAACCGCCGCAACGCCTCCGGGAAGCCGGAATCCACGAAAGCCACCTCCCGAGCCGTGTCGTGGGTGTCACGAGGGCGCCGGCCGCCGAGCCAGCCAGCCGACCGCCCTGTCGATGGCGACAGCCTGCCACCGATGGGTCCGCGGGTCGAGGTAGGCGTCGTCGTCGGGCACCGCGAATCCGTGCGCCGCACCGTCGATCTCCACCAGTTCGCCACCGCTCCTGAGCTGCTCGACGGCGGCCCTGGAGGCCTCGATCGGGACGAACGCGTCCTCGGTCCCGTGCACGAGGAGGGTCGGCGCCAGGATGTCGCCGAGCTCGGTGCGGGCCTGGAGCCAGAACACCTCGTTCAGCAGCGCCCGGCCGTGCCGGACGGTCGGCGAGTGCTCCAGGTACCCCCGTTCGGTGAGCTGCCGCGCGTGTTCCTCCTCGAGGAAGTCCTCGACCCACCAGGGCTTCTGGTCGACGAAGCGGCGCTTGTGGTCGAGTTGGGGGTTGAGCAGCACCAGCCGGGCCACCTCCCGCGGCCGCCGGGCCGCGTAGAGGGCGGCGGTGCCGCCGCTGAAGCCGGTGGCGAGCAGGCTGGTGGCCTCCGTGCCGGCCGCCGCGCGCAGGTGGGCCAGGGCGGCGCGGATGTCGTTCAGGTGCGCGCTGAGCGTCCGGTCCTGCTGGAGTCCCTCGCTCTCGCCGTGGGCCCGCAGGTCGAACCGCAGGCTGGGCACGCCCGCCCGCCCCAGCGCGGCGGCCAGCCTGGTGAAGAGCCCGTTCTCCTCCCGCGTCACGCCGTTGCCGTGCAGCAGGACCACGGCGGGGGCAGCGGGCTCGCGCGGCAGGGTCAGCGTGCCGGCCAGCCACAGGCCGTCGAGCGCGCGGAACCTGGTCCCGGCGGTGTCGACGTCCTCGGTTCTCTCGGTGCTCATCGCGGCTCCACCGGTGCTCGTCGCGGCTCTCCGCGGACGCCGGGACGCGCCGCCGCGCCCGCTCGGCAGGCCGGGCGCGCGCCGGGCGGCCGTTTCCGGTCGAAGCGCCCGGAGTCGGGATCGAACGGTTGCCCGTTACCCGGACATAACGTACGGTTATCAACCATCACACCCGGAACAAGGTTCCATTGCGCGCGCTGTCGACAGGCACCCCCTTCGACCGCCGCGTTTTTTGTGATCCTACCCTGCACCCCATTGCACCCCATTGATCACTCTGACTGGTGACACGGCTCCGGAGACGCCTGCCGAGGTCACCAGAGTCACTCGGGGGGATTGCTGATGATTTCCCAACCTGAAGGCCTTGATCAGAACGCGGTCATTCTGCCGTTCGAGCGGAGATTGAACCGGAACCCGCCTCAGTCGGTTCCGATCCGATCATTGCTGTCATGCGACTCCCCACGGCTCGACGGGGAGAGCGACGCACACGTCCGGGTACTCGCCGAGTCCGAAGCCGAACTGCCGCCGATAATAGTGCATCGCAATACCATGCGGGTCATCGACGGCGCGCACCGGCTGCGCGCGGCCGAATTGCGCGGCGAGACCGAGATCGACGTGATGTTCTTCGACGGCGACGAGGCCGATGCCTTCGTCCTCGCCGTCGAGGCCAATATCGGTCACGGCCTTCCGCTTTCCCGGGCCGACCGGACGGCCGCGACCGAACGCATCATCGCCTCCCATCCGCACTGGTCGGACCGGGCCATCGCGTCGGCGACGGGGCTGGCGGCGAAGACGGTGGCGGCGATCCGCCGGCGCGCGACTGGCAACACTCCCCAGTTGGGCGCCCGGGTGGGTCGCGACGGGCGGGCCCGCCCGCTGGACGCCACCGAGGGGCGGCTGCGCGTCAGCCGGCTGCTGCAGGACGACCCCACCGCCTCGCTCCGGCAGATCGCCGCCAGGGCCGGCGTCTCCCAGGGAACGGCGCGCAGCGTACGGGACCGGCTGGCCCGCGGGGAGGATCCCGCGGCGCCCCGCCGCCGCACCCCGCCGGACCGGAGAACCCCGCCCGAACCGAGAACGCCGCCCGAACCGAGAACGCCGCCCGAGCGGACGGCCCCGACCGAGCGCCGGCTGCCCTCGGCCGCCGCCTCGACCGCCGAGGACCGGGCGCTGCTGCTCAAACGGCTCAAGCAGGACCCCTCACTGCGTTTCAGCGAGGCGGGGCGCAGCCTGATCCGATTACTCGACATCCATTCCCTCGGCGAGGACAAGCTGATACTGCTGCTGGAGGCCGCTCCGGCCCACTGTCGGGAAACCATCACCGAACTGATCAGATCGTGTGCGGACCTGTGGAGCGGACTCGCCCTCCAATGCGAAGAGAAATTCCGGGTCCGATCGCCGGAATGACCCCTTCGGCCGTATCGACCGGACCGGCCGGGTGCTGTATGTTCTCGTGCGGTTCCAACCGGGAACCAGACTGCGCCGGACGGTTTCGGCCGGTGCCCGACGGTGCCCGTCGGGCACCGGAGCCGGAAACGCGACCGATTCGGCCCCGGCCCCAGGGGGTGGCATCCGTGCGTACACCTGCGGTGAAGTTCGATGACGTACCGTTCAACTCGTTCCATTTCCGGGCCGTGCTGTTCTGCGGCGGCAGCCTGTTCCTGGACGGCTATGTGCTGGGGGTCGGCGGCTTCGCGCTGGCCTCCTGGGGTCCGCAGGTGGACCTCAGTCCCACGTGGTACGGCGCGATCGGATCGGCCACGCTGTTCGGGCTGTTCGCGGGCAGTCTGGCGTTCGGCCGGATCACGGACCGGTTCGGGCGGAAACCACTGTTCTTCGCCCACCTCGTGGCACTGCTGCTCCTTTCCCCGGTCCAGGCGCTGGCCCAGGGGCCGCTGTCGCTCTTCGCGGTCCGGTTCCTGATGGGGGTCGCGATCGGGGCGGACTTCACGATCGCCATCACCATGCTCGCCGAGCTCGTGCCGCGAAGACGGCGCGGTCTGCTGCTGTCCTGCCTCAACGTCCTGGCCATCGTCGGACTCGCGCTCGCCTATCCCGTGAAGGCCGCACTGGACGGGCTCGGCGACAGCTCCTGGCGGTGGCTGCTGGCCAGCAGCGCGGTGCCGGCCGTGCTCGTCCTGCTGCTGCGCATCGGGGCGCCGGAGTCTCCCCGCTGGCTGCTCGAGAAGGGCCGGCAGGCCGAGGCGCGGGCGGTGCTGGACCGGTTCTACGGCACCGACGTCCAGATCGAGGCGGGTGACCGGCGGGATCCGGGTGCCTCGGCGGGGATGCGGGAGCTCTTCTCCCGCCGGATGTGGCGGCGCACCGTGTTCGCGGGCGGCTTCTGGGCCTGCCAGGGGCTGCCGTACTACGCGATCTACATCTTCCAGGGGCAGATCAGCGAGGCCGTCGGCCTCGGGACCGGGTTCTGGCCCGGCCTGGTCTTCAACCTGTTCCTGCTGCTCGGCGCGGTGGCCGGGCTGCCGGTCGCCGGCCGGGCCCCGCGCCGCGGCATGCTGCTGTGGACCTTCGCCGTCACGACGGTCGCGCTCGCGGTCCTGGCGGGCCTTCCCAAGGACCTCGTCGTGCTCCACGTGGCCGCGTTCGCCGTGTTCGCCCTGGTGCTCGCCGCGGCGACGAATCTCCAGTCGGTCTACCCCGGCGAGCTGTTCCCGACGGAGCTGCGGGCCACCGGCGTGGGGGTGGCCACCGCCATCAGCAGGATCGGCGCCTGCGTGGGCACCTTCCTGCTCCCCATCGTCATCGACCGCTTCGGCATCCAGGTCTCGCTCTACGGCCTGGCGGCCGTCCTGGCCCTCGGGTTCGCGCTCACCCGGGCGTGGGCGCCGGAGACCCAGGACCTCGCGCTGGCCGAGGCCAGCCGGGTCGCCCCGCCCCCGGCTCCGCCCGGGGACTCCCCCGGCTCCGCGGCGGCCCCGCGTTCCACCGAGGAGCTGCGGCGGAACCTGCGGTAGGGACGGGGGAGTTCGGCGAGGGGCCGGGCGGTTCGTCCGCCGAGGACCGGGTCCTGTCGGTGCCGACCGGCCCGGCCGGGGACGGCCCGCGCGGCCGGGGCGCTCACCGACGGGGAGGCGTCCGGCTGGAGGGCCGACCCGCGTGAACGGGCGGAGCCGTCAGGGCTGTTCCTCGCGCTGCCGGTGTGCACGGCGGCGGGCGACCGGCCCTGACGGCTCCCCCTCGCTCACACCTTCGCCAGCGCCCGCCGCAGGTCCGCCCAGATGTCCTCCGGGTGCTCGATGCCCACCGAGAGCCGCACCGTGCCCGGGCCGATGCCCACCGCCGCCAACTCCTCGTCCGACAGCTGCCGGTGGGAGGTGCTGGCCGGGTGCAGGACCAGGGTGTGCACGTCGCCCAGCGACGGCGCCAGCGAGGCGAGCCGGACGGACTCGGTGAACGTCCCGGCCGCCGCGCGGCCGCCGGCCAGGTCGAAGGCCAGGACGCCGCCGTGGCCGTCGGGCAGCAGCCGGCGGGCGAGGTCGTGGTCGGGGTGGGCGGGCAGGCCCGGGTAGTGGACGGCGGTGACCGCGGGGTGGGCGGCGAGCCGGCCGGCCAGGTCGAGCGCGGTCTCGCAGTGGCGGCGGACCCGCAGGGCGAGCGTCTGCATCCCGCGCAGGGTCAGCCAGGCGGCGAACGGGTCGGCGGAGGAGCCGAGTTCGAGCGAGCGCCGCCAGACCCGCCGGTGCAGCTCCGGGTCGGCGAAGACGGCGACGCCGCCGAGCACGTCCGAGTGCCCGCCGAGGTACTTGGTCACGGAGTGGATCACGATGTCCGCGCCGTGCTCGATCGGGCGGCAGAGCAGCGGGGTCGCGAAGGTGTTGTCCACCACACTCACCACCCCGGCCCGCTTCGCGACGGCGATCAGCCCGGGCAGGTCGGTGACCCGGGTGGTGGGGTTGGAGACGGTCTCCAGCAACAGCACCCGGGTGCCGGGCCGCAGCGCGGCCGCCACCCCGTCGGGGTCGTCGCCGCTCACGTAGCTGACCTCGACGCCCCAGCGCTCGGTGAGGTCGGCCAGCGCGCCGACGGTGCCGCCGTAGAGGCTGCGCTGGGCGATCACGTGGTCGCCGGCGCGCAGCAGGGCGAGCAGGACGGTGTTGATCGCGCCCATGCCGGAGGCGGTGGCGAGGGCACCGGTGCCGCCCTCCAGCCCGGCGACGGCCTGCTCCAGCGAGCGGACGGTGGGGTTGCCGTAGCGGTTGTAGAAGAAGGCGCCGTCCGGTCCGCCGTGGGCCTCGGCGAGCGCGTCGCTGGTGTCGAAGGCGAACAGGTGGCCCTGGTGCAGCGGGACGCCGAGCGGACGGCTGCCGGCCACCTCGGCGAGCGGCGGGTGGACGACCCGGCTCTCGGGGCGCAGCTCGTCGTTCGTACCGGAGGTCGCGTGCGGGGCCCCTTGGGGGTGGAAGTCGCTCATGGCGCCCATCCTCGGACGGCCCGGCATCCCGGACCAGGGCCAATCGCCGTCAAGTGGCCTGCCCCGGGCGGTCGTTCCGGCTCCACCGCCCGGGGCGGCGGCATCGAACGCCCGGGTCGCGGCCGTGCACGGCGTGCGGCATGCGGACGGCGTGCGGCATGCGGGCGGCATGCGGACGTGCGGCTACTTGCGGCGGCTGAAGATCCGCTTGGCGGCGTAGACGATCCCGACGATCAGCAGCACGACCAACAGGATGATCAGGATGATCACGACCAGCAGGAACTTGCCCAGCTTGGCGAAGAAACCCTTTTTCTTCTTCTTCTCGTCCTTGGCCGCGAGGTGCGCCGCGTCGGCGGCGGACACGGCGCGCGCCTCGGTGCGGACCTCCCGCCCGGAGTCCGCAGCCACGGCGCCGGTGCCCGACGCACCGGGGTTCGCGGCGGCGGCCGCGACGGTTCGGGGTGCGGCCACCGCCGCCGCGCCCGATGCCGCGGCGGTGAGGCCGACGGCGGCCAGCAGGGCCACCAGGGCGCCCGCTATCGAACGTGCGATCCGGTCAGTCATCGTGCTCCTCGTACGGGTCCAGTGCGGTCCGAACCAGCCGGTCCGACCAGCCGGTTTCCCCTCCGCTCCGGTGCGGTCCACCGGCGCTCTACAACGCTGTAAAGCTTAGCGACGAGCCCTGGCCGGATCGGCCCCGGATGCCGGTCGGCCCGTCAGCGGTCGCTCCCAGGGACGGACGGGACCCCCCGTACGGTTCCGCCGGGGCGTCAGCCCCTTCTGTTCAGAGGCCCGCCACGGGCAGCAGTAGGACCCGCGCCGGGTCGAACGGCTGCCAGAGTGCGGGCTGGCCGCTGCGGCCGACCCGCAGCCGGCACCAGCGCCGCCCGGCCGCGTCCTGCCACCACGCGCTGATCCGGCCGAGCGCCCAGGCGCCGCCCCCGAGGTCCACCTCGACCGGCTGGTAGACCCACTGGACCTCCCGCTCCGCCGGTTCCGTCCCTGCCGGTTCCGCCTCTGCCCGGTCCGTCTCCGCCGGGTCCGTCTCCGCCGGGTCCGTCGCCGTGGGACCTCCGGCGGACACGACACTGCACTGACTCTCCATCACGGCTCCGCCTCCCGACCCGGGCCCGGCCACCGGACGCCCGCTCGGGGGCGGCCGACGGCCGGGGGTGCAGCTCACGTCCGGAACTCTACAGTTGTGTAGAGGTCGGCGGGGGAATTCCGTCGAAGACGATCGACCCGGGCCGGGCACAGGCACAGGGCGCAGGCCGGGCCGGGCCGGGCCGGGCCGGGGCCGGGGGTGAGCCGCCCTCAGCGGCCCTTCC
>NZ_JBEXJK010000164.1:0-17258 GCF_040609095.1 Kitasatospora sp. NPDC004799 | reverse complement strand
ACAGCGCCCGGCACGGCCGGTCCATCGCGCGCTCGATCGCCGAACGTTACCTGACGGGTGGTCAGATCGAGGAGAAGCTGGTCTACCCGCTCACCAGGCAGAACGGCACCAGCACCGCCATCGCGATCGGCGCCAGCAGCAGCACCACGGCGACGGCGAGCGCGAAGCCGCCGATCACGTCGGTCGGGTAGTGGACGCCCATGAACATCCGGCAGAAGCCCTGGAGGACCGCCAGGCCGCCGGCGATCCAGCCCAGCCTGCGGTTCACCAGGAACAGCGCCACCGCGACGCCCATGGTCATGGTCGAGTGGTCGCTGACGAAGGAGTGGGTGCCCTCCTTGCCCTCCACCAGCACCAGCAGCCCGGGATGGTCGACGAAGGGGCGCGGGCGGTTCACGATCGCGGCGATCGGCAGGTTGGCCAGCTCGGCGACGGCCACCGAGAGCGGCACCCAGAGCAGCCCGGCCATCGCCACCGGCGCGTCCGGCCGGCGTCTGGCCTGGAGCCAGGCCACCAGACCGAGCATCGCCAGGCCGATCAGGATGCCGTACTCGCCGATCCACGAGACCAGGTGGTCCAGCCACTGCGGGGAGCGCTTGGCCAGGCCGTTGACGGCGTAGAGCAGGTCGAGGTCGGGGTTGGTCGTGTCGGCAAGCGGCGTCGACACGCCGCACCTCCTTCTGGTCCGCTGCACCTGGTCGTCGTGGCCGGGGCCCGCCCGGCGCGGGAAGCTGACGAGGGGCCACCGGAGGAAACGTCATTTCCGGGGCACAGCGTTCCACGGAAACGCGCGGTTATCGAAACTTGACTCAGCGTCCACAGTGCGCACACAGGTCCCGGCGGTCCCAGCCGTCCCGGGCCTACCGTCCCCCGCCGGCGGGGGACGGTCCGGCGGGCGCGGGCGGGGCGGCGGCGACCGCGGTCCGGGCGGGGGGCGCCGGGGCGCCGCCCTGGCTCCCCGCGGGGGTGGTGGGCTCCGTCCCGCTCGTCCCGCCTGTTCCGGTCGTCCCGCTCGTCCCGCCAGTCCCGGCCGGACGGCTGGGGGCGTTGACCGCGCCGTCGTTGTTGCGGGTCGGCAGCGCCTGGGCGCCGTCCGAGGTGACCCGGGTCGCGCCGATGTACTCCCGGGTGTCGATCTTGTCGTAGCGGATCACCGCGCCGGTGTGCGGGGCGTTGATCATGTACCCGCCGCCGACGTAGATCCCGACGTGGTGGATGCTCCGCGGATCGCTCAGGTCCGTCGCCCAGAACACCAGGTCGCCCGGCCGCAGCTGGTCGCGCGACGGGTGCGGCCCGGCGTACCACTGGTCGTTGGCCACCCGGGGCAGGGTGATGCCCACGCTGGCGAACGCGGCCTGGGTCAGGCCCGAGCAGTCGAACCGCCCGTTCTGCGAGGGCAGCCCCTCGCCGCCCCACAGGTACGGGGTGCCGAGCTTGGTCTGTGCGAAGTAGATCGCGGCCGACGACTGCGCGGACACCTCCACCGGCGCGGTCGGCGAGGCCGGCGCGGTGAAGCTGCGGGCCATCGCCTGGATGTTCCGCACGTAGCCCTGGGTCTCCTTGTACGGCGGCACGCCGTTGTACTTCTGGACCGCTCCCTCGCCGGCGTTGTAGGCGGCCAGCATGTTGGCCTGCGGGTCGCCCGGGACCTTCGCGACCGTCTTGGCGATCGCGCAGTCGTAGGTCGCCGCCGAGGCGATCGCGTCCAGCGGGTCCCAGACGTCCGCCCGGCCGTCCCCGCTGCCGTCGGTGGCGTACGAGGTCCAGGTGCCCGGCATGAACTGCGCCATCCCCTGCGCGCCGACCCCGGAGCGCGCCTTGGGGTCGAAACCGCTCTCCTGGTACAGCTGCGCGGCGAGCATCGGCGGGGAGATCTCGGGGCAGAGCGAGCCCCACCGCTGGATCGGGTCCTGGTAGGCCGCGGGGACCGTTCCGGGGGAGAGGGCGGAACGATTCGCCGACTGCTGCGGCATCCCACTTGCCGCATAAGTCCCCATCGTCACCAGCCCGATGAACCCGAGCGCAACAACTCCCGCAGCGGCGGCGGCCGTCCCGGCCTTCCGGAGTACCATCAGCACCATCCCGACGAATCGTCAGTCGAAGTGTCCCGGAAGGCGTTGCTCACCGCAATCATCAGAGATACGAACAGTGAGCGCTATCCTTCGTACGGTGTACATCCTCGCGTACGTGTCCGATGCCTCACGACCAATCCGCGAGAAGTAGCCAAGTCGACATCAGATCTGGCCAAGAATAGGTACCGACCCTTCGCGCGGGCCGGGTCCGGGCCCTTGAATTTGCCTGATCGGGCGGTGAGATGGAAATGAACCTGAGCAGCGTGCACACCAATGCGGTCGGCCACCTGGCCGAGGACCCCCCCAAGAAGCCGAACATCGACACCATCATCGGCGGGATCGCCCCGGACTGGGGCCCGTTCGCGACCCTCGGGTCCGAGGCCCGGGTGATGGTCGAGGTCATCATGGCCGTCGCCATCCTCATCTGCCTCGGCATCGCGGTCTGGGGTGCGGCCAAGCAGCGGATCGGAGCGACCGCGATGCGCGACAGCTTCGGCGCCGAACAGGGCAAGGGGCTGATCGTCGCCGGGCTGACCGGCGTGTTCATCATCGGATCGCTCGGCACCCTGTTCACCATTGTCTACGGAATGGCGATCTGACGATCGGACAGCAGTAGTCCGACCTGCCTGAGACCGGTTCCCCGTCCGGACCCCTACGACGGCCGGCCCGCCAGGAGTCCACCCCCGTTCCCACCCTCCGTCCGCGCCCGCCCCCCGGGCGGAGGGCCCCCGGAGCCGCCCCGGCTCCCCGCACCAGGAGGGCCGCCGTGCCGTTGTCCGACGACCAGCCGCGCACCCGTACGCGCCTGCCGGTCGGCGAACAATCCTCCGCCCAGCCGAACCACCGTCAGACCCGCCCGTTGCGCGCTCTGCTGGCCGTCCTGGTGGTCGTCACCCTGCTCGTGGTGGCCGTCGCCATAGCCAACCGCGCCACGCCCGGCACGGGCGGCACGGGCGGCGGTGGCGCCTCGGCCGACCGCGCCGCCTCCGGCGCCGGCCCGGCCCCCAGCGGCGACCAGCCCGTCGGCACCACCGCCAACGGCATCCCGACCGGCTACCCGCACACCGAACCGGGCGCCCAGTCGGCCGCCACCAACTACGCGGTGGCGCTCGGCTCCGCGGACATGTTCCGCACCGACAGCCGCCACGGCATCGTCGCCACCATCGCCGACCCGGGCGCCGTGGCGGGGCTCCAGGGCCGTCTGGACCAGGGCTTCGGCGGTGACACCGCCACCCGCTACGGCCTCGACACCCAGGGCCGCGCACCCAAGGGCCTCACCTTCGTCAGCCGCACCGTCCCGGTCGGTGCCAGGTCGACGGGCTACAGCGACGGCGATGCCAAGGTCGAGGTGTGGTGCACCGGCCTCACCGGCCTCGCCGGCGAGCGCTCCGTCCAGCCGGTGACCACCAACTGGTTCACCCTCACGCTCTCGCTGCACTGGACGGGTGGCGACTGGAAGCTCACCGACTACAGCAGCAGGCAGGGCCCCGCGCCGGTGCCCGCAGACCAGCAGGCCGCCACCGCCGATGAGATCACCGGCGCCGTCCAGCAGTTCGGGGGGTTCCGCTTTGCCCGTTGACCAGATCTCACGCCGCTCCGGTGCACGACGCCGGGTGGGCATCTTTGTCGGCGTACTGGCCACCTTGCAGGTGGCGGCGCTGTCGGCGGCCCAGCGGGTGTTCGCAGAGCCGTCGCCGACGGCTACTCCGACCTGCCAGAAGGTCGATCTTCCGATCCCTGGCAGTAACGCGGGCTGTGCTCCCGACGGCGCCGTCGTCATCCCCGGCAGCGGCACCGTCGGGGCCGTGACCGACCCGCTCGGGTCGTTGGCCAAGAGCTGTGCGCAGGCCGCGGCGTGGGTGGTGCGGAAGCTGTCGGGGGCGATCGACGGGACGACGCAGGTGGACTTCACCAATGCGTCGTTCCTGCAGCAGTACGCCGTGGTGTTCGCCGTGTCGACGGTGATCACGCTGGTGCTGTGGCTGCTCGCCGTGTCGAAGCGGGCGGTGCGGGGGGCGCCGCTGGCGACGGCGTTCTCGGAGGCGATCGGCTTCCTGTGGCTGACGGTGGTGGCGTCCGCGTTCACGCCGTTGATCCTGTACACCGTGGTGAGCGTGACGGACGGGCTGACCAAGGCGATAGCGGTCGGGACGAAGACGGACACCGGGTCGTACCTGGGCGGGTTCGCCGACACGCTGGAGAAGGGCGATGTGGGCGGCGGCCCGCTGATCCTGGTGATCGTGTCGCTGGTCGCGGTGCTGGCGGCGGCGGTGCTCTGGATCGAGCTGCTGATCCGGGCGGCGATGCTGTACGTCGGCGCGCTGCTGGGTACGGCGGTGTACGCGGGGCTGGTGGACCGGCAGCTGTGGAAGCACGTGCGGCGCTGGGCGGGGGTGATGCTGGCGGTGGACCTGGCGAAGCCGATCATCGTCGTCATCCTGGGCCTGGCGGGCGCGGTGGCGACCGGGGCCGGGGCCGACGACGACTTCGCCCGGGTGCTGTCCGGGCTGGCGATCCTGTTCCTGTCGATCTTCGCGAGCGCCGCGGTCTACCGCTTCGTGCCGGGCTTCGGCGACGAGATGCTGAACCTGCGCGGGGCCCGGGCCAACGCCGTGCAGGCCGGTTCGGCGATGATCAACGGCACCGCGAACCTGATGAAGCAGGGCATCACCACCCACGGCGACCGTGGTCCGCAGGCGGCCGGGACGGGTGGCGGCGGGGGCGCGGGCGGCGGTTCGGTCGCGCCGGGCATCGCCGCCCACGCCGGCCGGACGCCGGCCCCGCCGCCGCAGGGCGGGCCGCCGCAGGCCCCGGTTCCGATCCGCGACAGCAATCCAGCGAAGGGAGGGTGACGGGTAAGTGAGCAGCGAACCGCTCGGCCAGTACGGTGCCCAGTACGCCCAGCCGTACGTGCACCAGCGCCGCACCTACCTGATCGGCAAGGCCCGCCCGAACGCGCCGATCGGCCGGAACCGGGAGTCCGGCGAGATCATGCTGATCATCTTCGGGGCCTTCCTCGGCATGCTCTGGGGCCTGCTGATGCCGGTCCTGCCGCTGCGGATCGGCGGTCTGGTCGGTCTGCCGGCGCTCGCCATCGCGGCGGTGTACGTGCCGTACCGCAAGCGGACGTTCTACAAGTGGGTGGAGATCAACCGCACCTACCGCCGGACGGTCCGCAGCGGGCGGGCGGTGTGGCGTTCGGACGTGATGGACGCCGGCACCCGGCTGGACGGCCGGGAGGTGGAGGTCGGCCCGCCGCCCGGGGTGGGGCGGCTGCGCTGGCTGACGGCGCCGTTCGGGCCGGACGAGGTCGGGGTGCTGATGCACCTGGAGCGGCGCACGGTGACGGCCGCGATCGAGATCGAGGGCCCGGGCGTCGGCCTGCGCGACTCGGAGGACCAGGAGGCCCTGGTCGACCGGTTCGGGACGCTGCTGAAGCACGTCGCCAACGGGGACGGCTTCGTGACCCGGCTGCAGATCCTGGCCCGGACCCTGCCGGCCGACCCGGACGCGCACGCCAAGGACGTCGAGCGGCGCGGCGACCCGTCCTCGCCGCGCTGGCTGCAGGAGTCGTACGACCAGCTCCAGTCGATGGTGTCGACCTCCTCGGAGCAGCACCGGGCGTACCTGGTGGCCTGCATGCACTACACCCGTGACCTGGCGGCCGAGGCGCACGCGATGGGCCGGACGGCCACCGGGCGGCGGGCGCGGGACGACGAGGGGCTGGCGGCCGTGATGGCGCGCGAGCTGACCGACATCTGCGCCCGGCTGGCCGAGGCGGACATCCGGGTGCGCCAGCCGCTGGGCCAGGCCCGGCTCTCCTCGCTGCTGCACTCGATGTACGACCCGGACCACCCGATCGACCACATCCAGGCGATGTCCCGGCGCAACGCCTGGCCGGCCGAGCTGGACGCGACCGACCCGCAGTACCTGCAGGCGAAGACCCGGGAGTCGGCGACCCGGGAGCCGTGGTGCCACGCCACCGCGTGGATCAAGGAGTGGCCGCTCACCCCGGTGGGCGTCAACTTCCTGGCGCCGCTGCTGGTGCACACCCCGGACGTGATCCGGACGGTCGCGGTGACGATGGACCTGGAGCCCACCGACGTCGCGATCGAGCGGATGCTGACCGAGAAGACCAACGACGAGGCCGAGGCCAGCCGCGCGGCGAAGATGAACCGCACGGTCGACCCGCGCGACCTGGCCCACACCGGCCGGGTGGACCAGCGCGGCGACGACCTGGCCTCCGGCGCGGCCGGGGTGAACCTGGTCGGCTACATCACGGTCTCCTCGCGCAACCCCGACGCGCTGGCCCGCGACAAGCGGACCATCCGGGCCTCGGCCGGCAAGAGCTACCTCAAGCTGGAGTGGTGCGACCGCGAGCACCACCGGGCCTTCGTCAACACCCTGCCGTTCGCCACCGGCATCCGCCGCTGAGCGGGCCCGTCCCCCGCGCACGCCCCCCGCGCACGTCCGTCCCCGTCCACCGCTGACCCGTCAGGAGGCCGCCCATGGCGCTCGGCAACCTCACCGAGGCGTTCACCAGCCTGATGTTCGGCAAGGTGGAGACCACCCGCCTGCCGGTGCGCACCTCCACCGGCCAGGCGCAGGCCGTCTACCTGCCGACGGCCGCGCCGGGGCTGGGCGACTCCGGCGTGATCATCGGCCGCGAGGTGTACAGCGGCAAGGGGTACGTGTACGACCCCTTCCAGCTGTACGGGCAGCAGCTGCCCGCCCCGCACTGGCTGGTGCTCGGCGAGTCCGGCAACGGCAAGTCGGCGCTGGAGAAGACCTACGTCCTGCGCCAGCTGAGGTTCCGCGACCGCCAGGTCGTGGTGCTGGACGCGCAGGGCGAGGACGGCGTGGGCGAGTGGAACCTGATCGCGAACGCGCTGGGCATAAAGTCGATCCGGCTGGACCCGATGGCGGCCCGGGACGGCGGGGTGAAGCTCAACCCGCTGGACCCGGCGATCACCCAGACCGGCCAGCTGTCGCTGCTGCGCACCATCGTCGAGGTGGCGATGGGACGCGGGCTGGAGGAGCGGGCCGGCTTCGCGCTGAAGGCCGCGCACGCCCATGTGGTGGCCTCGGTGAAGGACCGCCAGCCGGTGCTGGACGACATCATCGACACCCTGCGCAACCCCGAGCTCTCCTCGGTGGAGTCGCTGGGCGTGGCGGTGGACGAGGTGCAGTCCTGGGGCCTGGACGTGGCGCTGGTGCTGGACCGGCTGGTCGACGGTGACCTGCGCGGCATGTTCGACGGGTCGACCACCGACGGCATCGACCTGGACGCGCCGCTGATCGTCTTCGACCTCTCGCACATCGACCGCAACTCGATCGCGATGCCGATCCTGATGGCGATCGTCGGGGTGTGGCTGGAGCACACCTGGATCAGGCCGGACCGGAAGAAGCGCATCTTCCTGGTCGAGGAGGCCTGGCACATCATCAACAGCCCGTTCGTGGCCCAGCTGTTCCAGCGGCTGCTGAAGTTCGGCCGTCGGCTCGGCCTGTCCTTCGTGGCGGTGGTCCACCACCTGTCCGACGTGGTGGACGGCGCGGCGGCCAAGGAGGCCTCGGCGATCCTGAAGATGGCCTCCACCCGGACGATCTACATGCAGAAGGCCGAGGAGGCGCGGGCCACCGGCCGGGTGCTGGGCCTGCCGCGCTGGGCGGTGGAGATCATCCCCACACTTTCGCCGGGCATCGCGGTCTGGGACGTCAACGGCAACGTCCAGGTGGTCAAGCACATCATCACCGATGCGGAGCGCCCGCTGGTCTACACCGACCGCGCGATGACCGAGGACGCGGTGGCCGAACGGGTGCGCGCGGAACGGCAGTTGGCCGCCGAGCCAGGGGTCTGAGCCGGAGGTCCGGGCCGGTGCCCCGGTGGCGGCGGCCGCGTCGTCGGGCCGGGACGTACGGGCCCCTCCGCATTCTCCGCACCCGGCGGACGGGGACGGTTCGTCAGGAGGTAATCCTCTCGTTACGTTCGACGTCCTGACAGCTACGCGCGTTGACCCTAGGCTTCGCAGTCGCAACACATGACACATGCCCGAACGCCGACGCTGTCCGCAGCCGGTGCTCCTTCCAAGGTGCAGGGGAACCCTTCATGCTCACCGTCAGATCCCGACGGACGGCGCTCGCCGTCGTCGCCGCCGCAGGTCTGTTCGGCACGGTGGCCGTGCCGACGGCCGCCCAGGCCGCCGACGCCAAGCGCCACAAGACCGTCAACCTCCAGCTGCTGGCGATCAACGACTTCCACGGCAACCTGGAGCCCCCGGCCGGCAACTCCGGCACGATCAAGGAGATCGACCCGGCCACCGGCAAGGAGGTCTCCACCCCGGCCGGCGGCATCGAGTACCTGGCCACCGAGCTGCGCAAGGCGCGCGTCCCGGCCGACGACTCGATCACCGTCGCGGCCGGCGACATCATCGGCGCCAGCCCGCTCACCTCGGCGCTCTTCCACGACGAGCCGACCATCGAGGCGATGGACAAGCTCGGCCTGGACGTCACCTCGGTCGGCAACCACGAGTTCGACGAGGGCGCGCGGGAACTGCTGCGCATGCAGGAGGGCGGCTGCCACCCGACCGACGGCTGCTACGAGCCCGGCCGCACCTTCAAGGGCGCCAACTTCAACTACCTGTCGGCCAACGTCACCGACGAGAAGACCGGCAAGCCGCTGCTGGCGCCGTACTGGGTGACCAAGTCCCAGGGCGTGAAGGTCGGCTTCATCGGCGTCACCCTGGAGGGCACGCCGAACATCGTGACCGCCGAGGGCGTCAAGGGCCTGAAGTTCGCCAACGAGGTCAGCACGATCAACAAGTACGCCGCCGAGCTCAAGGCCAAGGGCGTCAACTCGATCGTCGCGCTGATCCACGAGGGCGGCTACCCGGCGAGCAGCGTCTACAACTACGACTGCGGCGCGGCCGGCCAGGGCGTCTCCGGCCCGATCGTCGACATCGCGAAGAAGATCGACCCGGCGGTCGGCGCCATCGTCACCGGCCACACCCACAACGCGTACGCCTGCAGCATCCCCGACCCCAACGGCGTCCCGCGCTCGGTGACCAGCGCCGCCTCCTTCGGCCGGCTCTTCACCGAGATCAACATGAAGCTGGACCGGACCACCGGCGAGATCGTGCGCCCCTCGGTCAAGGCCGAGAACCACGTGGTGCGCCGCACGGTCGAGAAGGCGCCCGACCTGACGGCGCTGGTCGACCACTACGCCAAGCTGGCCGCCCCGATCTCGGGCCGCCCGGTCGGCTACATCGCCTCGGACATCAACGGCCGCGGCAGCAGCGACCTGGAGAAGCCGCTCGGTGACGTGATCGCCGACGCGCAGCTCGCCGGGCTCGCCCCGGCCGACAAGGGCGGCGCGCAGGTCGCCTTCATGAACCCCGGCGGCGTCCGGTCCGACCTGGTCCACAAGGCCTCGGGCGGCGAGGGCGACGGCGTGGTGACCTACGGCGAGGCGTTCACCGTCCAGCCGTTCACCAACATGATGCAGGTCAAGACGCTGACCGGCGCCCAGCTGATCCAGCTGCTCCAGCAGCAGGTGAGCGGCTCCAACGCGGCCGCGCCGAAGATCCTCCAGGTCTCCTCGAACCTGCACTACACCCTGGACATGCGCAAGGCCGGCGCGGACCGGGTGGTCCTGGACTCGGTCCGGCTGAACGGCGCCCCGGTCGACCCGGCCGCCACCTACCGGGTCGCGGCCAACGAGTTCCTGGCCGGCGGCGGCGACGGCTTCCCGGCCTTCGCGGCCGGCACCGACAAGCTGGTCGGCGCCTCGGACCTGGACGTCTTCACGGCCTACCTGAGCACCCACAGCTCGGCGGCCGCGCCGCTGCAGGCCCCGGCGCAGGACCGGATCAAGATCATCGGCCCGGGTGCCGACATCGACTGAACGTGAGTCGGCCCCGGGAGGGGGCGGGTGGGGCGCTGTCGGGGCGCCCCACCCGCCCCCTCCCGTCATTCCGGGGCGGGGCCGCCGGGCAGCCGGACGGTGGCCAGCGCGCCCGGGCCGCCGTCGGCGGCCGGGCCGAGGGTGACCTCGCCGCCCGCCTCCCGGACGCTCTGCGCGACGATCGACAGCCCGAGGCCGGAGCCGGGCAGCTGGCGCGAGGAGGGCGAGCGCCAGAACCGGTCGAAGACGTACGGGAGTTCGTCCGGCGGGATGCCGGGGCCGTGGTCCCGGACAGTCAGCACGCCCCGGTGCAGCCGGACGTCGATGGTGCCGCCGGGCGGGCTGTACTTGACCGCGTTGTCCAGCAGGTTGATCACCGCCCGTTCCAGCCCGGCCGCGTTGCCGTGCACGTACCAGGGCTCGGTGTCGGTCTCGAAGACCAGCCCGGGGCCGCGGAGCTTCGCCCGCTCGACGGCCCGTCCGGCGATCTCGTGCACGGCGACCACGGTGGGGGCCGGGCCGCTCTTCGGGGTGTCCGGGCGGGAGAGCTGGAGCAGGTCGCCGATCAGCACGGTGAGCTCCTGCATCTGCGCCTTCATGTTGCCGAGCAGCTTGGTCCTGGTGGCGGCGGGCAGCGGGCGGCCGGTGTCGTTGCTGCGGATCAGCAGGTCGACGTTGGTGCGCAGGGAGGTGAGCGGCGTCCGGAGCTCGTGCCCGGCGTCGGCGATCAGCCGGGTCTGCCGCTCGCGGGAGTTGGCCAGGGCGGTGCTCATGGAGTTGAACGAGGTGGAGAGCCGGGCGATCTCGTCGTCGCCGTGGACCGGGATGGTGGTGCCGACCTCCTCGGTCCGGGCGATGTGCTCGACGGCGTCGGTGAGTCGGTCGACGGGCTTGAGGGCGGAGCGGGCGACCAGGCGGCCGGCCACGGCGGCGAGCAGGATGCCGCCGGCGGAGACCGAGCCGAGGAGGATGGCGAGGCCCTGGAGGGAGTCCTCGACGGGCCGGGTGGACGTGGCCACCATCACCAGCGCCGGGCGTGATGTGGAACGGGTCAGCGAGATCCGGACGACCGCCGGGGTCCCGTCGGTGAACTGGCCATCGCGGATGATCGACTGGCCGTTCTTGAGGGCGAATCCGGCCGTGTCACCGGGATCGACCTCAATGGCCTTGGTCGCGTTCGGCGGCAGGCAGACACCCGTCGGATTGGCCACCAGATACTGGGTGTCCCGGGCCACCGCACTGCCGTTCTCCGGCGTGATGCTGGCCGGCTGGTTCGCCAGCGCCTGTTCCGGGGTCGAGTAGCAGGGGAGGGCACCCGGAAACCGGGGCGGCGGCGGCAGAGTCGCATTGGCCAGGTCGGTCCGCACCTGGTCGTACAGCTGCCTCTCCACGATGAACCAGCACGCCAGCGCCGACAGCGCGATCGCCACCGCCACCGCCGCCGCGCTCAGGAAGGTGAGGCGGCTGCGCAGCGAGCGGGAGCGGAACCAGTGGAGCAGGCGCTGCCGGCGGCCGGGTGTGCGGGGCGGGGCCAGCGGAGGGGGCGGAACGTTGTTCACGCGCTGGTGCCGGCGGCCGGGCGCAGGGCGTAGCCGACGCCGCGCACGGTCTGGATCAGCCGGGGCATGCCGCCCTGCTCGGTCTTGCGGCGCAGGTACATCACGTACACGTCCAGGGAGTTGGAGGAGGGCTCGAAGTCGAAGCCCCAGACCGCCTTGAGGATCTGTTCGCGGGTGAGGACCTGGCGGGGGTGGGCGAGGAACATCTCCAGCAGCATGAACTCGGTGCGGGTGAGCTCGATCGGCTGGCCGGCCCGGGTGACCTCGCGGGTGGCGGTGTTCATCCGCAGGTCGGCGAAGGCGAGCACCTCGCTCTCGTCCTCGACGGCGGCGGCGCGGGCGGCGGCCTCGGCGGCGAGGGCGTTGCGGCGCAGCAGGGCGCGGACGCGGGCGAGCAGTTCGTCGAGCTCGAAGGGCTTGGCGAGGTAGTCGTCGGCGCCGACGTCGAGGCCGGTGACGCGGTCGCCGACGGCGTCGCGGGCGGTCAGCATCAGCACCGGGACGGTGTCGCCGCGCGAGCGCATCCGGCGGACGGCGGTGAGGCCGTCCATCCGGGGCATCATGATGTCCAGCAGGACGAGGTCGGGCCGGTCGCGTTCGACGGACTCCAGGGCCTCGTAGCCGTCGGTGGCGGTGGCGACCTCGTAGCCCTCGAAGGCCAGGCTGCTCTCCAGGGCGTCCCGGAGGGCTGGTTCGTCGTCGACCACGAGCAGCCGGGCGGAGGGGTGGCCGGCCTCGGCGGTGGTGCGGTCGTCGGCGGACGGGGTCATGGGCGGGCGCCCTTTCTCGTCGGGTGGCGGGCCTGCTGGGGCAATTGTCCGTCTCATGGAGTACTCAGGGAGTACGGCTCACACGTTCTGGCCGGCCTCGAGTTTCGGCAGGACCTGCTTGATGTCGTCGATCGGGATGGCGAAGCCGAGGCCGACGCTGCCGGCCGCGCCGCTGCCCGAGGAGCCGGAGCCGCCGGGCGCGTACATCGCCGAGTTGATGGCGATGACCTGGCCGTAGGCGTTGATCAGCGGGCCGCCGGAGTTGCCGGGGTTGAGCGCGGCGTCGGTCTGGAAGGCCTTGTAGGTGGTGGTGCTGCCGGCGTCGGGCTGCGGGGCGGCGGCGCGCAGGCCGGGCAGGCGGGGGAGGCCGAAGCCGCCGTTGCCGCTGGTGCTGCCCTCGTCGACCTGGACGGTGACGTCGCGGTTCTCGGCGCTGATGATGCCGGAGGTGACGGTGCCGGTGAGGCCGTCGGGGTTGCCGATGGCGACGACCGGGTCGCCGACGGCCACGGTGGAGGATTCGCCGAGGACGGCGGGGGTGAGGTTCTTCGCGCCGGTCGCGGTGATCACGGCGACGTCGAGGGCCTTGTCGGTGCCGGTGACGGTGGCCTGGGCGGTGGAGCCGTCCTGGAAGGTGACGGTGATCCGGCCGCCGGCGGCCGCGGTGTCGATCACGTGGTAGTTGGTGAGGATCTGCCCGTCGGTGTTCAGGACGACGCCGGTGCCGGTGGCGGTGCCGCTGCCGGTCCTGACGGTGATCTCGACGGTGCTGGGCGAGACGGCGGCGGCGACGGCGGCCACGTCGGCGCTGCCGTCGGAGCGCGCGGAGACCGGGCTGGCGGTGGTGCCGACGCGGTTCTCGGGGCTCGGCCGGCCGGTGGCGACCAGTCCGCCGGTGACCCCGCCGAGGACGGCGGCGATCGCGGCGACGGCGGTGACCAGGGCGAGGCGTCCGCGCAGCAGTCCGCGCCGGGCCCGGCTGCCTCGGTCGCCGCCGTCCTCGGGGGAGGGCGGCCCGAGGAGCGTGGGCGGCTCGGGCGGGATCGGCGGGGGCGGCGGCGGTCCGTCGAAGGCGCCGCCGGAGTGGTCCTCGCGGTAGCCGTACCCGGACCCGTCCGGGCCGGTGGCGCCGACGGCCGGGCCGCTGCCGAGCACGGTGCCCTCGATCACCCGGGGCTCCCGCTCCCGGTACGGGTCGTGCCGCTCGTGCCGCTCGTGGGACTGGTGCGGGTCGTGCTGCCCGCCGGCCGGGTGGGGCTCGTACGGGCCGTACTGCTCGCTGGGGTACCGCTGCTGTTCGGTCATGCCGACCACGCTCGGCCCGCCGTATGAGGAGTTCATGAGAACCGGCTCAGAACCGGGAGAGAAGCCCGTTGGGTTCTCATAAAGCCTGGTCAGGCCGCCTGTCGAGGCGGAGCCGGCTACTCCGGTACGGACCGGCCGGGCGCGTCGCCGGGGCAGCCGCAGGAGCGGCGGATGACCAGCCGGGACGGGAAGGTGCGGACCCGCTCGGTGTCCGAGCCGGGCACCATCAGCGAGTCGTCCAGCACCAGGTCCACGGCGGCCCGGGCCATCGCGTCGCGGTCGGAGGCGACGGTGGTCAGCGGCGGGTCGGCGAGCGCGGCCTCCGGCACGTCGTCGAAGCCGGCCACCGCGAGGTCCTCCGGGACCCGCAGGCCGACCTCGCGGGCGGCCCGCAGCACGCCGATCGCCTGGTCGTCGGTGGAGCAGAAGATCGCCCGCGGCCGGTCCGGCGAGCTCAGCACGCCGAGCGCGACGTCGTAGGCGCCGTAGCGGTGGAAGGGCGCGTCGATCAGGTGCGGTTCGGTGGGGACGCCGTGCGCGTCCATGGCGCGCTGCCAGCCCTCGACGTGGTCGATGACCGGGTCGCCGGGGGCGGGGGATTCGACCGGGCCGCCGAAGCAGGCCACGTACGGGTGCCCGTGCACCTCCAGCAGGTGGCGCACGACCGCCTCGGCGCCCGCCACGTCGTCGGTGACCACCGCGACGTCGTCGATCGCCTCGGGCCGGCGGTGCAGCAGCACCACCTTCGCCCCCTCCATCGCGGCGAACTCCTCGGCGGCGCGCTGCGAGGGGCCCTGGCTGACCAGGATCAGGCCGGAGACGCGCATCCCGAGGAAGGCGCGGACGTAGTGCACCTCGCGGTCGTCCACGTAGTCGGAGTTGCCGATCAGCACGAGCTTGCCGCGCTCGGAGGCGGCCCGTTCCACGGCGTGCGCCATCTCGGCGAAGAAGGGCTGGCGGGCGTCCGGGACGACCATGCCGATCAGGTTGGTGCGCCGGGAGGCCATCGCCTGGGCGACGCTGTTCGGCCGGTAGCCGAGCTGCTCGATCGCCGCGAGGACCTTCTCCCGGGTCGCGGGCGCGACCGGGCGCGGCCCGTTGTTGATGACGTAGCTGACGACCGCGGTCGAGGTACCAGCCAGTCGGGCTACATCGTCGCGCGTCACTTTGGCCACGGGGGGAGTCTACGCGTGTGGCCTCCGGGGCGGCAGGGGGAGCTGGGGCCCCGTTCGGCGGGCCGGAGGGCGGCTCCGGGAGGAACCGGACAAGCCGGGCGGGGGACGGCCCGCCCGGCTCCGCGGCGGTGCCCCTCAGGCCTCCAGCGGGGCGGCGGCGGGCCGCTGGGCGAGCTCCGGCCGTTCGCCCTTCTCGGGCTTCTCCGGCACGACGAAGCGGTAGCCGACGTTGCGCACGGTGCCGATCAGCTGCTCGTGCTCCACGCCGAGCTTGGCGCGCAGCCGCCGGACGTGCACGTCGACCGTCCGGGTGCCGCCGAAGTAGTCGTAGCCCCAGACCTCCTGGAGCAGCTGCGCCCGGGTGAAGACCCGGCCGGGGTGCTGCGCGAGGTACTTGAGCAGCTCGAACTCCTTGAAGGTGAGGTCGAGCGCCCGGCCCTTGAGCTTGGCGGAGTAGGTGGCCTCGTCGACCGAGAGGTCGCCGTTGCGGATCTCCATCGGGCTGTCGTCGGTGACCACCTGGAGGCGGCCGAGCGCGAGCCGCAGCCGGGCCTCGACTTCGGCCGGGCCGGCGGTGTCCAGCAGGACGTCGTCGATGCCCCACTCGGCGGTGACGGCGGCCAGGCCGCCCTCGGTGACCACCAGGATCAGTGGGCAGCCGATGCCGGTGGAGCGCAGCAGCTGGCAGAGGCTGCGGATCTGCGGCAGGTCACGCCGGCCGTCGACCAGGATGACGTCCGCGCTGGGGGTGTCCACCAGGGCCGCGCCCTCGGCGGGCGCCACCCGGACGTTGTGGAGCAGCAGTCCGAGGGCCGGCAGCACCTCGGCGGAGGGTTGCAGCGCATTGGTGAGGAGGAGGAGAGAACTCATACCCGGTGGTCCCCTTTCCGGGTCGTCGCGGTCGCGTAGCGGCTGCCGCCACAGCCGGATGGCGCACGTGCTGAGGGGGAGGGAAGGACGACGGCGGCCCGCGGCGGACCGGGGGAGCGGACGGCGTGCAGGGCGCGACGGCGGCTCGGCCGGGGGTCCCGCAACCCCTGGCGCACCGTTGCTGCCCTGTTCATCACCGTGAACCCTCCGGTCTGGTCCGGTACCGGGTGGCGGCCCGGTGCCGGTGGCGATGCCCCGGCCGGCCGGGACACGTCGTCGTGCCGCGTCAGGCGGGGCGGTCCCTGCGGCGCGCCGGGGGTGGGCCGACGAATCGCAAGGACGTCCGTACTGGCGTCCTGAAAGCACAAAAGGACCCGGGGGCGACTCTGCCCGGATCCCTCTTGGTGGACGAGGATAGCCGACCTCCCCCTCCACCGGGAGTGCGGGAATCCGGCGGTTCGCCCAATTCGGGCGTGCGCCGGGTGAGGATGGACACAGCTCCGGGCGCCGGTCCGGCTCCCGGCGGCGGCGGTCCGGTGGGAGGCGGCGCGTGTGCCGGGCCCCTCCGGCCAGGGCGATTGCCGCTCGTGGTGGCGGACACGCCATCATGGGACGCACATCGAAGGCGCTGTTCGGGTCCATCGTTCGAGTGATCGGGCGGCGGTCGCGGTGGCGAGCCGGACCGGGTCACCGGGACCGGGCGAGGACGACGAGAAGGGGTGGCCCGATGGGCGCGACCACCGAGCCCGCGAGCGGCGCCCGGGTGCGCGGGACGATCCGCTACTGGGCGGCGGCGAAGTCCGAGGCCGGCCTGGCCGAGGAGCCGTACGAGGCGGCGACCCTGGCGGAGGCGCTGGCGGCGGCCAGGGAGCGGCACGCCGACCGGCCGGCGTTCGCCCGGCTGCTCGGGCACTGCTCGTACCTGGTCGACGGGGCCCAGGTGGGCGGCCGCGACCACGCGACCGTCGCCCTGACCGAGGGCGGGACGGTGGAGGTCCTTCCCCCGTTCGCGGGAGGCTGAGCGGCGTGACGGACATGAACAACCCGAACCACCCCCAGCACGGCGGCTACGGCGAGTGGCCGCAGCCGCCCCACCGGCCCCAGCACCCGCAGCAGCCGTACCCGCCGCAGGCGCGGCAGCCGCAGCCGCCCTTCCCGCCGCAGCAGCCGGGCCACCAGCCGCCGTACGGGTACCCGGCGGACGACGCGGCGGCGACCGCGGTGCTGCCGGTGGTGCCCGCGTTCGACGACGCGGCCGCGACCGCCCTGCTGCCGCCGGTGCCGGCGGCGGACGACGCCGAGGCGACGGCGCTGCTGCCGCCGGTGGTGGTGTCCGGTGCGACGCCGGTCGCACAGCCGCCCCAGCAGCGTCAGGCCCCCCAGCCGTCCCAGCCGTCCCAGCCGTCGCGGCAGCAGCGGCGGCGGCAGCCGGAGCAGCCCGGTCAGCCCGTGCACCCCGGTCAGCCCGGTCAGCCCGTGCACCCCGGTCAGCCCGTGCAGCCCGGTCCGCCGGTGCAGCCCCAGCCGGACCCGACGATCCAGCTGAAGCTCCAGCAGCCCGGAGTAGGGGCTGAGCCGCTCGTGGTCGTGCGGGCTCAGCTCGACGA
>NZ_JBEXJK010000163.1:0-17343 GCF_040609095.1 Kitasatospora sp. NPDC004799 | reverse complement strand
GCGTCTGCACCGCGGCGGTCCAGATCCGGTGCTCCCGGGCGTAGATGTGCAGTTCGCCGATCCACTCCTGGTCGAAGCGGGTCAGCGGGCGCCACCGGCTGGGTGGCCAAGGAGAGTTCGCTGGCCCGGCTGCTCGCGGTGGTCCGGGGCGTGCTGCGGGACGAGACGCACCTGCCGCCCGCGCTGCTCACCGGGGTGATCCGCGAGCTCACCACCGCCCGGCGGGACCGCACCGAGAGCGAGCGCCTGGTGGACACCCTGACGCCGCGGGAGAAGCAGATCCTGCGCTGCATGGTCGCGGGGCTTGGCCGGCAGGCCGTCGCGGAGCGGCTCTACCTCTCGCCGCACACCGTCCGGACGCACATGCAGAACGTGCTGGGCAAGCTCGGGGTGCACTCCACGCTGGCGGCCGTGGCGGTCGCCCGCCGGGCCGGGGTCAGCCCCGCCGAGTCGCCCGTGCCCCCGCCGCCCTCGGTGGTCGGCACCGCCGACCGGCCCTGAGCGCGGGGCCCCGGGGCCCGGGCGCGGGAGTCGGCGTCAGCCCGGGATGTTGTCGAACGGGGCGACCAACAGCCGCAGCAGGGTGGCGAGTTCGGTCTGCTGGCCGGAGGTGAGCTGGGCGAGCAGTTCGCGCTCGTGCGCGAGCAGCCCGGCGAGCGCCTGGTCGGCGCGGTCGCGGCCGTCGTCGGTGAGCCGGACCAGCACGCCGCGCCGGTCGTCCGGGTCGGGCAGCCGCTTGACCAGGCCCTTGCCGGTGAGCCGGTCGATCCGGTTGGTCATGGTGCCGGAGGTGACCAGGGTCTGGGTGAGCAGCTGGCCGGGGGAGAGCTGGTACGGGGAGCCGGCCCGCCGAAGGGCGGTCAGGACGTCGAACTCCCAGGGCTCCAGGCCGTGCTCGGCGAAGGCGGCGCGGCGGGCGCGGTCGAGGTGCCGGGCGAGCCGGCTGACCCGGCTGAGCACCTCCAGCGGCTCCACGTCGAGGTCGGGGCGCTCCCGGCGCCACGCTGCGACCAGCCTGTCGACCTCGTCCTCCATGTCGATCAGTGTATCGGTGGATGTGTCGATGTGAAGTCTCTTGACATCGAGAAATGTGCCAGCGAGGCTACCGCGAGATATCTTGATATCGAGATACCTGCGAGGTGAACCATGCCCACCCCCGTCTGGGACCCGGCGCAGTACCTGCGCTTCGCCGACGAACGCACCCGCCCGCTGCGCGAACTGCTCGCCCGCGTCCCCGCGCTCCCGCACCCCGGTGCCGAGGTGATCCTGGACATCGGCTGCGGCCCCGGCAACTCCACCGCCGTGCTGCGCGAGCGCTGGCCGCGGGCCCGCCTCACCGGCGTCGACAGCTCCGCCCCGATGCTGGCCACCGCGCGCACCGAGGGCGAACCCGACGCCGAGTACCTGCTCGCCGACGCCCGCGACTACGACCCGGCCCCGGCCCGGCCCGACCTGATCGTCTCCAACGCCGCCCTCCAGTGGGTGGACGGGCACCTGGCGCTGCTGCCGCGCTGGGCGGACGCCCTCGAACCCGGCGGGGTGCTCGCCTTCCAGGTGCCGGGCAACTTCGACGCCCCCAGCCACACCCTGCTCGCCGACCTGCGCCGCAGCGCCCGCTGGCGGGACGCGCTCGGCGGGGAGGCCGTCCGGGCCGGCGTCCACCCGCCCGAGCGCTACCTCGACGCCCTGGCCGCCGCCGGCTGCCTCCCGGACGTCTGGGAGACCACCTACCTGACCCCGCTGCCGGGGCCGGACCCGGTCCTGGAGTGGGTCAAGGGCTCCGCGCTGCGCCCGGTCCTCGGCCGGCTCACCGACCCGGCCGACCGGGCCGCCTTCCTCGCCGAGTACGGGCGGCTGCTGCGCGAGGCCTACCCGGCCGGGCCGTCCGGGACGGTCTTCCCGTTCCGGCGGATCTTCGCGGTGGGGACCAAGCGGCCGGGCTGAGCGGCCGGCCCGAGTGGCACGGCCCGAGTGGCACGGGCGGAGCGGACGGGCCGGGCGGCGCGAGGCGGCCGGCCCCGCGCCGGTCAGCCCTTGCGCTCGCCGACCAGCTTCGGGTGCCGCTCCAGGCCCTCCAGCCCGTGCCAGGCGAGGTTCACCAGGTGCGCCGCCACCGTCGCCTTGTCCGGCTTGCGGACCTCCAGCCACCACTGCCCGGTCAGCGCGACCATCCCGACCAGCATCTGCGAGTACATCGGGGCCAGCCGGGCGTCGAAGCCGCGGGACTTGAACTCCAGGCCCAGGATGTCCTCGACCTGCGTGGCGATGTCGCTGATCAGCGAGGCGAAGGTGCCGGTCGACTGGGCCACCGGGGAGTCCCGGACCAGGATCCGGAAGCCGTCCGTCGAGGTGTCGATGTAGTCCATCAGCGCGAAGGCGGCCTGCTCCAGCAGCTCGCGCGAGTGCCCGCCGGTCAGCGCCCCGGTCACCATGTCCAGCAGCAGCTGCATCTCGCGGTCGACGACCACCGCGTACAGCCCCTCCTTGCCGCCGAAGTGCTCGTACACCACGGGCTTCGACACCCCGGCGCGCTCGGCGATCTCCTCCACCGAGGTGCCGTCGTAGCCGCGCTCCGCGAAGACCGTCCGGCCGATCTCCAGCAGCTGCTCGCGCCGCTGCTTGCCGGTCATCCGGACCCGGCCGCCCCGGCGGCGCGGGGCCGGGGTCTCCCCGGTCGCGGGCCCGCCGGCCGGTGCAGCGGCCCGCGGACGGGCCGGCGCCGATTCGGGCGCCGCGTCCGTCCGCGTGCTGTGGTGACCGCCTGTGCTGTCTGCGCTGCTCCCGTTCACCCCTACATCATGCTGGAAGCGCCGCCTCATGCGGCGCGGCGGGCGGCGATCCGCTGCGCGTCCGGCCAGCGGACGTCCCGCACCCAGCCGGCCAGCTCGAACCAGCGGATCAGCCGGGCCGAGGAGTCGATCTGCCCGCGCAGCACCCCGTGCCGGGCCGCGGTCGGGTCGGCGTGGTGCAGGTTGTGCCAGGACTCCCCGCAGGAGAGCACGGCGAGCCACCAGACGTTGCCGGAGCGGTCCCGGGAGCGGAACGGGCGCCGGCCGACGGCGTGGCAGATCGAGTTGATCGACCAGGTGACGTGGTGCAGCAGGGCCACCCGGACCAGCGAACCCCAGAAGAAGGCGGACAGCGCGCCCTCCCAGGAGAGGCTGACCAGGCCGCCGACCAGCGCGGGCAGCAGCAGCGAGATGGTGGTCCAGAGCCAGAACAGCCGGGAGATCCGCCGCAGGGCCGGGTCGCGCACCAGGTCGGGGGCGTACTTGAGCTGCGGGGTCTGCTCCTCGTCGAACATCCAGCCCATGTGGGCCCACCACAGGCCCTTCATCAGCGCCGGGACGCTCTCCCCGTAGCGCCACGGCGAGTGCGGGTCGCCGTCCTTGTCGCTGAACCGGTGGTGCTTGCGGTGGTCGGCCACCCAGCGCACCAGCGGGCCCTCGACCGCGAGGCTCCCGACGATCGCCAGGGCCAGGCGCATCGGGCGGCCGGCCTTGAACGCGCTGTGGGTGAAGTAGCGGTGGTAGCCGATGGTGATGCCGTGGCAGGTCAGGAAGTACATGGCGACGGTGATCGCGAGGTCCGTCCAGCCCAGCCCCCACCCCCAGGCCACCGGGACGGCGGCGACCAGGGCGGCGAACGGCACCAGGATGAACAGGGCGAGCGCGACCCGTTCGGCCAGGCCCTGCTTCTCCCCGCCGCGGGTGGCGGACAGCTGGGTGGCCGCGGCGCCGGCGGCGGAGACCTCGGCGCTCCCGGCGGTTCCGTCGCGATCGGCGGGATCGGCGGGATCGGCGGGATCGGCGGGGTCGACGGGGTCGACGGGATCGGCGGGTTCGGAGTCGGGAGACGGAGTGTTGGAGGCGGTGTTCCCCGCGCGCGCCTCGCCTGCCTGAATGGTCATGGGCGTCCCTTGTGCGGCGTCCCGGAACGGGAGAGAAGCGGACCTACGTTGGCGTAACCTACGGCATCGTAGGTTGCGCTCCGTGTCCAGGGGAACACCCCGCCGCGCGGCGCTCGAGTGAATTCACCCGACTGGATGGATGAACCGCGGGGCCGACGGGTTCGGCCGCCGGAGCCGGAATCGGGCCCGTGGATCGGCGCAAGTCGATACCCACGCCAGGGCCCTCTCGGGTAGGGTCTGACACGACTGTCCGCCGTGGTGTAATGGCAGCACAGGGCCCTTTGGAGGCCTTTGTCTGGGTTCGAATCCTAGCGGCGGAGCCTCTGCACGCCTCGGGTTCGGGCGTTTTCGACCGCGCCGGTATTGTCGGTGCTTGCTCGGCGGACTGTGCGAATGGCGACCGGCCTGGGTCCGGGCCGGGCCTAG
The DNA here is from genome assembly GCF_040609095.1 of Kitasatospora sp. NPDC004799. Taxonomy (NCBI): domain Bacteria; kingdom Bacillati; phylum Actinomycetota; class Actinomycetes; order Kitasatosporales; family Streptomycetaceae; genus Kitasatospora; species Kitasatospora sp. NPDC004799. The sequence goes on along the minus strand of NZ_JBEXJK010000163.1, from coordinate 13,007 downwards.
TCTGCCCTCTCTGTGAACCTACCGAGGAGCCTCCCCGCATGGGTGCCAATTCGCTTGCCGCCGTTGTCGTGCTCGCCGCCGGTGGCGGGACCCGGATGAAGTCGAACAAGCTGCCCAAGGTGCTGCACGAGGTGTGCGGGCGCTCGCTGGTGGGTCACGCGGTCTCGGCGGCCCGGGAACTGACTCCGGAGCAGCTGGTCGTGGTCGTCGGCCACCAGCGCGAGCAGGTCGTGGCGCACCTGGCGGAGCACTACCCGGCCACCCGCACCGCGGTGCAGGAGCAGCAGAACGGCACCGGGCACGCGGTGCGCACCGCGCTGGAGTCGCTGACCGCCGACGGCCTGGTGCTGGACGGCACGGTCATCGTCACCGCCGGCGACTCGCCGCTGCTGACCGGGGAGACCCTGCGCCGGCTGGCCGACGCGCACACCGCCCAGCAGAACGGCGTCACCGTGCTGACCGCCGTCGTCCCGGAGCCGTTCGGCTACGGCCGCATCCTGCGGGACGAGGACGGCGCCGTCGCCTCGATCGTCGAGGAGCGGGACGCCAGCGCGACCCAGCGCGCGATCACCGAGATCAACTCCGGCGTCTTCGCCTTCGACGCCAAGCTGCTCACCGCGGCGCTGGGCGAGCTCACCACGGACAACTCGCAGGGCGAGGAGTACCTGACCGACACCCTGGAGATCCTGCGCACGGCGGGCCACCGGGTCGGCGCCGTGGTGGCCGAGGACCACCGGGACATCCTGGGCATCAACGACCGGGTCCAGCTGGCGCAGGCCCGCCGGCTGCTGAACGACCGCCTGCTGGAGCGGGCGATGCGCGCGGGCGTCACCGTGGTGGACCCGGCGACCACCTGGTTCGACGTGCAGGTCGGCTACGAGCCGGACGCCGTGGTGCTGCCGAACACCCAGCTCCAGGGCGCCACGCACCTGGGCGAGGGCTGCGAGGTGGGACCGAACTCGACCCTGCGGGACACCCTGGTCGGCGCCGGCGCCCGGGTGAGCAACACCACGGCCGACCGCGCCGAGATCGGCGAGCTGGCCGGCGTGGGCCCGTACGCCTACCTGCGGCCGGGCGCGAAGCTGGCCCGCAAGGCGAAGGTCGGCACCTACGTCGAGGTGAAGAACTCCGAGCTGGGCGAGGGCGCCAAGGTGCCGCACCTGTCCTACATCGGCGACGCCACGATCGGCGAGGGCACCAACGTCGGCGCCGCCTCGGTCACCGTGAACTACGACGGCGTGAACAAGCACCGCACGGTCATCGGCGCGCACTGCCGCACCGGTTCGGACAACATGTTCATCGCCCCGGTCACCATCGGTGACGGCGCCTACACCGGCGCCGGCTCGGTGATCACCAACGACGTCCCGGCCGGGGCGCTCGGTGTGAACCGGGCCACCCAGCGCAACATCGAGGGCTGGGTCGAGCGCAAGCGCCCCGGGACGGCATCGGCGCAGGCCGCGAAGGCGGCGGCGGACGGGGCCGACCAGGCCTGAGCGGGGCGGCCCCGGAGCCGGGGGACGGTCCCGGGGCGGACGGTTTCTGCGCGGGCGCGTAACCTTGGGGACATACGTGCGCCACTGGGCTTACCGCCCGTGTCCAGGCGTACCGACAATTCCCCGACCCGTACCGCGAGCGGGCTCCGCCTGCCCGCCGCCGGGTCGAGGATTCAGCGTCCGCAACGCGAGGAGACGGTGCAGTGAGCGGGATCACGACGTCGGGTGAGAAGAAGCTGAAGCTCTTCTCCGGCCGTGCCCACCCGGAGCTGGCGAGGGAGGTGGCCGAGGCGCTCGGGACCGAACTGGTCCCCACCAAGGCCCTGGACTTCGCCAACGGCGAGATCTACGTCCGCTTCCTGGAGTCCGCGCGCGGTGCGGACTGCTTCGTGATGCAGAGCCACACGGCTCCCATCAACCAGTGGATCATGGAGCAGCTGATCATGATCGATGCTCTGAAGCGGGCCTCCGCCCGGAGCATCACCGCGATCCTGCCGTTCTACGGGTACGCCCGGCAGGACAAGAAGCACCTCGGCCGCGAGCCCATCTCGGCCCGCCTGATCGCCGACCTGCTGCGCCAGGCCGGTGCCGACCGCCTGATGGCCGTGGACCTGCACACCGCGCAGATCCAGGGCTTCTTCGACGGCCCGGTGGACCACCTGTTCGCGCTGCCGCTGCTGGCCGACTACATCGGCGAGAAGGTCGACCGCTCCAAGCTGACCGTCGTCTCGCCGGACGCCGGCCGGGTCAAGGTCGCCGACCAGTGGTGCGACCGGCTGGACGCCCCGCTGGCGATCATCCACAAGCGCCGCGACATCACCCAGGCCAACACCATCCTGTCGGCCGACGTCGTCGGTGACGTCAAGGGCCGGGTCTGCGTGCTGGTCGACGACATGATCGACACCGCCGGCACCATCTGCGCCGCGGCCGACGCGCTGTTCGACAACGGCGCCGCGGACGTCCTGGTGGCGGCCACCCACGGGGTGCTCTCCGGCCCGGCCGCGGACCGGCTGAAGAACTCGCGGGTGAGCGAGTTCGTGTTCACCAACACGCTGCCCACCCCGGCCTCGCTCCAGCTGGACAAGATCACCACGCTGTCCATCGCCCCGTCGATCGCCGCCGCGATCCGCGAGGTCTTCGAGGAGGGCTCGGTGACCAGCCTCTTCGAGGGCGTGCACTGACGAAGCCCGTGCAGGCGGCCCCGGTCCGGACGGACCGGGGCCGCCGCCGATTTCGCGGGAGGCCGTCCGTGCGGTTAGACTCGTGAAACTGCTCGGCGAGGGATGCCGTGTGCCTGCTCGACGGGCGCCCGCTCCGTGATCGACGCGCTGCCGGTGCCGGATTCCCCGTCCGCCGGCAGGCCGTTGCCGCCGAGTGACCCCCGAACGTACTGAGGGTGTGGTCCCGGCGGTTTTTCGCGTTGCCTGCACCCCGCGCCATTTCACGAGGAGTGCAGTCGTGTCCGAGATCCGTCTTGCCGCTGAGACCCGTACCGAGTTCGGCAAGGGTGCCGCCCGTCGCGCCCGCCGCGCCGGCTTCGTCCCGGGTGTCGTCTACGGCCACGGCCACGCCCCGGTTCACCTGAACCTGCCCGGCCACGACCTGATGATGGCCCTGAAGACCCCGAACGCCCTGCTGGTCGTCCCGATCGAGGGCAAGGACGAGTACGTCCTGCCGAAGGCCGTCCAGCGCGAGGCCATCAAGCGCACCATCGAGCACGTCGACCTGCTGCTGGTCAAGCGCGGCGAGAAGGTCACCGTCGAGATCCCGGTCCACACCGAGGGCGAGCTGGCCGCGGGCGGCAACCTGCTGGAGCACGTCCTGCAGGCCCTGCCGGTCGAGGCCGAGGCCACCCACCTGCCCGAGGCCGTCACCGTCTCGGTCGAGGGCCTGGAGGCCGGCGCCTCGATCCACGCCAAGGACATCACCCTGCCGAAGGGCGTCTCCCTGGCCGTCGAGGCCGACGCCGTCGTGCTGCAGGTCATCGCCGCCCAGGCCGCCCCGGCCGAGGAGGCCGCCGAGGCCGAGGGCGCCGAGGCCTGAGAGCCCCGTAGCGCTTAATTGCTGAGACCGCTGCCCCGGTCGCTCCCGTCGGAGCGTCCGGGGCAGCGGTGTGTCCGGGATGATGACGTCGAGCGCGGAAGGCGAGGAGAGCGGGAATGACTGAGGAGTACGACGGCCCGTGGCTGGTGGTGGGGCTGGGCAACCCCGGGGAGCAGTACGCCCGGAACCGGCACAACATCGGCTTCATGGTCGTGGACCTGCTGGCGCAGCGGATGGGCGCGAAGTTCAAGGCGCACAAGAGCCGGGCGCAGGTGGCCGAGGGGCGGCTGGCGGGCCGGCGGGTGGTGCTGGCCAAGCCGATGTCCTTCATGAACCTCTCCGGCGGGCCGGTGACGGCGCTGCGGGACTTCTACAAGGCGCCGGCCTCGGCGCTGGTCGCGGTCCACGACGAGCTGGACATCGACTACGCGGCGCTGCGGCTGAAGCTGGGCGGCGGGGACAACGGCCACAACGGGCTGAAGTCGATCACCAAGTCGCTGGGCCCGGACTACTACCGGGTGCGCTGCGGGATCGGCCGCCCGCCGGGCCGGATGGAGGTCGCGGACTTCGTGCTGAAGGACTTCTCCTCGACCGAGCGCAAGGAGCTGGAGTGGTTCGTGGACCGCTCGGCGGACGCGGTGGAGGCGCTGCTGTCCGAGGGGCTGGAGCGGGCCCAGGGCACGTACAACTCCTGAACGCCCGTCAACCCGGCGCGCCGCGTACGCAACAGTCGTACAACGCTTGCCCGGTCGGACCTGAATCCGTGTGAGAAGCCCGTGGGGGATCGGATACCGTCGGCCCGGTACGCGAACGAGTCCTGGGGAGTTCTCGATGCGGGGATTGCGTCCGGTCCGCCTCGTGCGGCGGAGCCGGGTGGTCGAGCTGAAGCGGCTCGGGCGGCGGGTCGGTACGGCCGGTGCGCTGGGGGCGGCCGGGGTGCTGCTGTCGAGCGGCGCGGTGGCGCACGCGGAGCCGGTGGCCGATTCGGAGCCGGTGGTCTCGCCGGAGCCGGCGGCGGCGCAGTTCGGCCCGGTGCTCGGTGAGTCGATGGGCCCCGACGCGGGGCTGCTGGCGGTCGGCGGCGGCCTGGTGGTCGCGGCCGGCGGCGCGGCGCTGTGGCTGAAGCGCAGGCGCGCGGGCGAGGGTACGGAGTAGGAACCGCACGGCGAGGGGCCGGCGTCCCGGGCGGGACGCCGGCCCCTCGGCCGTTCTCGGGCGGCCGTCAGCCGGTGTTGCGCAGGCCGGCGGCGATGCCGTTGACGGTCAGCAGCAGCGCGCGGGCGCGCAGCGGGTCGTCCTGGCGTCCGGCCGCGAGCTCCTCGCGCTGGCGGCGCAGCAGCGCGACCTGGAGGTAGGAGATCGGGTCGAGGTAGGCGTCGCGGACGGCGAAGGTCTGCTTCAACACCGGGTTGTGCTCCAGCAGTTCGCTCTCGCCGGTGAGCCGGAGCAGCTCGCGCAGGGTGAGCGCGTGCTCGGCCTCGATCTGGTCGAAGACGTGGTGCAGCTCGCCGGGCACCAGCTGCTCGACGTAGTGGCGGGCGATCCGCAGGTCGGTCTTGGCCAGCGTCATGGCGACGTTGGACAGGAAGTTGCGGAAGAAGTGCCACTCGCCGTACATCTCGTCCAGCACGTCGCCGAGGCCCGCCGCGCGGGCGGCGGCGAGGCCGGAGCCGACCCCGTACCAGCCGGGGACGATCTGCCGGGACTGGGTCCAGCCGAACACCCACGGGATGGCCCGCAGGCCGTCCAGGCCGGCGCCGGAGTCGGGGCGGCGGGACGGGCGGGAGCCCAGGTGCAGCGAGGCGAGCTGGTCGACCGGGGTGGAGGCGAAGAAGTACTTCGGCAGGTCCTCCTGCTCGACCAGGGCGCGGTAGGCGGTGTGGGCGGCCTCGGACACCCGGTCCATCGCGGCGTCCCAGCGGGCCAGCGACTCGGGGGCCTGGCGCGGGGCGGTGTGCAGCGCGGAGGCGGAGAGCGTGGCGGAGAGGGTCAGCTCCAGGTTCTCCCGGGCGAGGGAGGGGAGCAGGTACTTGTCGGAGATGACCTCGCCCTGCTCGGTGACCTTGATCTCGCCCTCCAGGGTGCCCCAGGGCTGGGCCAGGATGGCCTCGTGCGAGGGGCCGCCGCCGCGGCCGACGGTGCCGCCGCGGCCGTGGAACAGGCGCAGCCGGATGCCGTAGCGGTGGGCGACGTCGCGCAGCCGGCGCTGGGCGCGGTGGATCTCCCACTGGGAGGTGGTGATGCCGCCGAACTTGGAGGAGTCGGAGTAGCCGAGCATGACCTCCTGGACGTCGCCGCGCAGCGAGACGAGCAGCCGGTAGGAGGGGTCGGAGAGCATCTCGTCGAGGATGCGGTCGGCCTGCTGGAGCTCGTCGGTGGTCTCCAGCAGCGGCACGATGCCGATCTTGGCGATCCCGCCGTGCAGGTCGATCAGGCCGGCCTCGCGGGCCAGCACGGTGGCGGCGAAGACGTCGTCGGCGCCCTGGCACATGGAGATGATGTAGCTCTCGACGATCTCGTCGCCGAAGCGCTCGAAGCCCTCGCGGATGGTGTTGAACACGCCGAGGGTCTTGGTGCCGGCCTCGTCCAGCGGGGCCGGGGTGGGGGCGAGCGGGCGGCGCGAGCGGAGCTCCTTGGCGAGCAGCTTCTGCCGGTACTCGCGGGGCATGTCGGCGTAGCGCCAGGCCTCCTCGCCGAGCCGGTCGAAGAGCTGGCCGAGGGCGTGGTGGTGGGCCTCGGCGTGCTCGCGCACGTCCATGGTGGCCAGCTGCAGGCCGAAGGCCTCGACGGTGCGGATGGCGCGGGCCAGGCGGCCGTCGGCGATCAGCTCGCCGCGGTGGGCGCGCAGCGAGTCCTGGATCAGCCGAAGGTCGGCGATCAGCTCGCGGGTGCCGAGGTAGTCGCGGCCGTCGACGTGCGGGGTGCCGCCGGCCAGCCGCTCGCGGGTGTTCTCCAGCTTGAGCCGGATGCAGGTGGCCTTGAGGCGGTAGGGCTCCTCGGCGTTCATCCGCTTGTAGCGCGGGCTGAGTTCGGGGAGCAGGTGCAGGTCGGTGTTGAGCGAGGCGAGCAGCTCGACCGAGGCGCCGGCCAGCCGCTCGGAGGTGGAGAGGGTGTTGCGCAGGTCGTCGATCGCGGCGAGCGCGTCCTTGATGCCGTACTCGTGCTGGAGGTTGAGGACGTCCCAGGTGACCTGCGGGGTGACGTTGGGGTTGCCGTCGCGGTCGCCGCCGATCCAGGTGCCGAAGGTGAGCGGCCGGACGCCGTCGGGCAGGTGCAGGCCGACCCGGGCGAGCTCCTCGTGCAGCTCCTCCAGGACCTCGGGGACGGCCTCGCGGTAGAGCTCGTCCAGGTAGTAGACGGCGTTGCGGGCCTCGTCGGTGGGCTCGGGGCGGGCGATGCGCAGCTCGTCGGTCTGCCAGAGCAGGTCGATGACCTCGGCCAGGCGGCGGTCGGCGGAGCGCTTGGCGCTGCTGGTGCGGGCCTGGTCGGCGGCGGCCAGGCCGGAGGTGACCTCGTCGCGGTGGATGCGGTCGAGGAGTTCGCCGATCCGGCGCAGCTTGTTGAGGACGCTGCGGCGGGCGGCCTCGGTGGGGTGCGCGGTGAAGACCGGGCGGACCGCGAGGTGGGCCAGGGTGTCCTGGAGGTGCTTGGCGTCGGCCTCGGCGAGCTGGTCGGCGGTCTGCGCGAGCAGCGAGCCCTCCCGGGCGCGGCGGGTGGCCAGTTCGCGGCCGCGGTGCACCTGCTCGGTGACGTTGGCGAGGTGGAAGTAGGTGGAGAACGCCCGGACCAGCTTGGCGGCGGTGTCCAGGTCGATGTCGGAGAGGAGTTCGGCGGTGGCCTCGCCGTCGGTGCGGCTGAGCAGGCGGACCTGTTCGACCAGGCCCAGCAGCTGGGGGCCCTCCTGGCGGACCAGCGTCTCGCCGAGCAGGTCGCCGAGGCGGCGGATGTCCGCGCGCAGGGCTGCGTTGTCGGCGACGGGCGTGGGGTTGTCCGCCGGGGTGGGGACCGGAGCGGTCACGGCTGGCTCCCTGTGGTGGTGGGGTTCGGCAACGGCTCATCGTCACAGGTCCGCACGCGGGTGGCGGGTGTGACGCGTGCGGACCGCGCTGTCCGACGCGACCAGCATAGGTGTCGGGGCGGGCGCTGTCCGCGAGGTGGCCGGATGGCGGACACGGCTGCCGAAAAGCACCTGTGGTCTGGACCACTCGGCGGCTCCGGGGAGGGTGCCGGGCCATCCCGGTGGGGACGGGCGGGGGTTGCCGCTTACGCTGTGGGGCATGAGCAAGTCGCCTGGGGAGCGCGTGCCGGTCCGGTCGTTCTGGTGGTGGAAGCGGCCGCGCAGCGCCTTCCTGGACATCGGGCTGGCCCTGCTCGCCGCCGCGGAGTGCGCCGCCAGCACGGTCGCCTTCCTCTCCGCCCGGATCCACGTCAGCACCGCGGGAGCGGTCGGCATAGCCCTGCTGGGCACGCTGGCCGGCGGCTCGCTGGTGGTGCGCCGGCGCTGGCCGGCCGTCCCGGTGCTGGTCACGCTGCTGGTGATGCCCGGCATGCTGGGCGTGGTGCTGCTGGTGGTGGCGCTCTACACGCTGGCCTCGACCTGGGAGTGGCCCTCGCGCCGCCGCCGGGTGGTGGCGCTGTCCGCCCTGGCCTTCGCCGAGACGGCCGCCGTGATGGCGGTGTCGCTGATGACGCCCGGCGACTCCCCGGTGGACCCGCCGCCGCTGTGGGGCCAGGTCCTGCTGTCGCTGATGGTCGCCGTCGGGCTGACCGTCGCCCCGGTGGTGACCGGGCTGTACGTCGGTGCGCGGCGGCGGCTGATCGACTCGCTCAAGGACCGCGCGCACGGCCTGGAGACCGAGCTGGACCTGCTGGCCGAGCAGGCGCAGGAGCGCGCCCGCCGGGCCCGGCTGGAGGAGCGCACCCGGATCGCCCGGGAGATGCACGACGTGGTGGCGCACCGGGTGTCCCTGATGGTGGTGCACGCCGGGGCGCTGGAGCGGATCGCCGGCAAGGACCCGGAGAAGGCGGCGCAGAGCGCCAAGCTGATGGGCGAGGTGGGCCGGCAGGCGCTGAACGAGCTGCGGGAGATCCTCGGGGTGCTGCGGATGGACGACGAGCGGCAGCCGGAGCCGGACTCGCTGGCCGGGCTGCCGCGGCTGGTCGACCAGTCCCGGGCGGCCGGGATGGCGGTGACCCTGACGGTCAGCGGCAGCCGGCAGGAGTTCACCGGCGAGGCCGAGCAGACCGCCTACCGGGTCGTCCAGGAGGGCCTGACCAACGCGCACAAGCACGCGGGCGGCGCCCAGGTGTCCGTCCTGCTCTCGTACGCGCCGAACGGGGTGCGGGTGGCCGTGGTGAACGCCTGCCCGGGCGGGGAGCGGGGCGCCGCGAAGCTGCCCAGCGGGGGCAACGGGCTGGTCGGGATGCGGGAGCGGGTGATCGCGCTGGGCGGCACCTTCTCCTCCGGGCCGGAGGCGGACGGGGGCTTCCGGGTCGAGGCGGTGCTGCCGTCCCGGCTGGTGGTGCGGGCCGAGCGGCTGCGCTGAGCCGGCCCGGCCCCGGTCAGTCCCCGGTCAGTCCTCGGCGGTGCGCAGCCGCTCCGGGACGGTGCCCAGCACCAGGGCGGAGATCGCCTGGTCGATGCCGTGGCCGAGGAACCACTCGCCGGTGTGGTCCAGGCTGTAGACCCGGCCCTCCTCGTCGACGGCCAGCAGCGCCTGCCCGTACGCCTCCTCGCCGAGCGGGGCCACCCGGGTGCCCAGCGCCCGGCCCAGGTCGTGCAGGGTGCGCGGCTGGTGCAGGCCGCACAGCGGGTCGATCAGGAACGGCGTACGGGCCAGCTGGCGGCCCGGCCCGGACAGGTCGAAGGCGAGGCCGCCGAACTCGGCCCAGGCCTCCACCGCCGCCGGGAACACCGCGTGCCCCACGCCGGTGGGAGCGCCGTGGCCGACCAGGGCGTCGGCCCACTCCTCGGCCTGCCGGATCTGCCAGCGGCCGGGGTGCCAGCCGGCCGCCTTGAGCTCGGCGGCGACGTCGGCGGGGAAGCGCGGGCGGGTCCGGGCGCCGGCGGGGGAGAGGGTGGCCGGTGCGGGCGGGACGGGCGGGTTCAGGGCGGACTCCAGGGCTGGGGGACGGGGGACGGGCCGGCGCTCGGCCGGTCAGCGCGCGGGCGGTGCGACGGCGACGCTGCGCACGGTGAAGTGCTCCAGCATCGGGGCGCAGGAGCGGCACGGCGGGGCGTGGCTGCCGTGCGCCGGGTCGCCCTCCTCGCGGATGCGCACGGTCGTCATCCGGGAGCCCTTGAGCGCCTTGCGGGCCTCCTGCAGCGTCATCGGCTTGCGGGCGGCGCGCTTGGAGCGCCTGCCGTCGACCGCGGCCAGGTGCTGGGAGAGCAGGACGGCCTCCGGGCAGCGGCCGGTGAACCGCTCGCGGGCCTCCGACGGCAGGCCGTCCAGGAAGTCGGCGACCAGGTGGTGCAGCACCGGGCGGCGCGGGTCCTTGTCGCCCGCCAGGGTGTGCACCTCGCCGCCCTTGAGCGACAGCGCGGCGGCGACGGCGGGCAGCAGGCTGTCGCGGTGGTGGCGCAGCACGGGCGGGCCCGCCGGCTCACCGGTGGTCATCCGTCGTCCTCCTCCTCGTAACCCGGCGTCGGCCGGAGTGACCGGGCCGGTCCGGGGCAAGCCTGTCAAACGGCACCGACAACCGCACATCCGGGGTGCGGTGGCGGCCGGTGCCGCGACCGGCCGGCCGGGCCGTCACCCGATGGTGTCCGAACGCGCACGCGATCGTCATGACTTGTCCGTCGATTTACCGAAACGGCCCCCGGGTCCGGTGCCCGGCCGGTAGCGTTCCGGCAGCGAGCCGAGGGGGACGCGGCCGACCGTGCGGGCAGCCGCCGGCGGGGCCGACTCCGGTGCCCGCGTCGGACGTTGAGGCCGCCGGGGCGGGCCTGCCGCCCGCCCCGGCGCTGAGCGAAGGGCTCGTGCGATGACGTCGGAACCGCAGGACGGGCACTGGCAGGCCGCCAACCAGGCACCCGGCGGCCACGTGCCGGCACCGGACGAGCCGCCCCGGCCGGTGCCCGAGCACCCGGTCGGGCTGGCCGTGGTCGGGGCCGGCTACTGGGGCCCGAAGCTGGTCCGCAACGCGCAGCACACCCCGGCGCTGCGGCTGCACTGGCTGTGCGACCTGGACGAGGCCAAGGCCCGCGCGGTGCTGGGGGAGTACAGCACCGTCGGGGTCACCGGCAGCTACCGGCGGGTGCTGGCGGACGAGCGGGTCGGCGCGGTCGCGGTGGCCACGCCGGCGGGCGCCCACTACGCGCTGGTGCGGGCGGCGCTGGAGGCCGGCAAGCACGTGCTGGTGGAGAAGCCGATCACCACCTCCGCCGCCGAGGCCGAGGAGCTGGTCGAACTGGCCGAGCGGCGCGGGCTGGTGCTGATGTGCGACCACACCTTCTGCTACACCCCGGCGGTGCGGCGGATCCGCGAGCTGGTGCACGGCGGGGAGATCGGGGACGTCCAGTTCTTCGACTCGGTGCGGATCAACCTCGGCCTGGTGCAGCCGGACGTGGACGTGCTGTGGGACCTCGCCCCGCACGACCTGTCGATCCTGGACTTCGTGCTGCCGCCCGGGGTCGAGCCGGTCGGGGTGTCCGCCCAGGGCGCCGACCCGATCGGGGCCGGCCGCGCCTGCGTCGCGTACCTGACGGTCCGGCTCAGCAACGGCGCGCTGGCGCACTGCCACGTCAACTGGCTCTCCCCGACCAAGGTCCGCACCACCCTGATCGGCGGCTCGCGGCGCACCCTGGTCTGGGACGACCTCAACCCGCAGGCCCGGCTGGCGGTGCACGACCGCGGGGTCGACCTCACCCCGCCCGACCAGCTGACCGACGCGATCCGGCACCGGGCGCTGATCTCCTACCGGGTCGGCGAGATGGTCGCGCCCGCGCTGGTCGAGCAGGAGGCGCTGCGCAACGTGATGGCCGAGTTCGCCGCCGCCATCACCGAGGGCCGGGCCCCGCTCACCGACGGGCGGGCCGGGACGCGGGTGCTGCAGCTGCTGGAGGCGGCCTCGCTCAGCCTCGAACTCGGCGGCGCCACCGTGCCGGTGGGCGCGGCGGTCCGGGCCGGGGCGGAGGCCCGGTGAGCGGCGCGGCGGGGGAGGTCCCGGTGGTTCGGGAGGGCGGCGCGGCGCGGGTCGGGGTTCCGGTGCCGGGAGGGGTTCCGGTGCCGGGCGGTGCGGTGCGGGAGGGCGTCCCGCTGGTCGACCTGGCGGCGGCGCACGCCGAGGTGGCGCAGGAGGTGCGGGCCGGCTTCGACCGGGTGCTCGCCTCCGGAGCCTTCGTCAAGGGCCCCGAAGTGGCCGCCTTCGAGCGGGAGTACGCGGCCTTCGTCGGCCTCCGGCACTGCGTCGGCGCCGCCAACGGGACCGACGCGCTGGAACTGGCCCTGCGCGCCCTGGACCTGCCGCCCGGCGGCGGGGTGGTGCTGCCCGCCAACACCTTCGTCGCCACGGCCGAGGCGGTGCTGCGGGCCGGGCTGCGCCCGGTACTGGTCGACGCCGACCCGGAGTACCTGCTGATGGACCCGGAGCGGGCCGCCGCCGCGCTGCCCGGCGCGGTCGCGCTGCTGCCCGTCCACCTCTTCGGCCAACTCGCCCCGATGGGGCCGCTGCTGGCGGCGGCCGACGGGCGGCCGGTGGTGGAGGACGCGGCGCAGTCCCAGGGCGCCCGGCAGCACGGGCGCACCTGGTACGGGCGGATCGCGGCCACCAGCTTCTACCCGGGCAAGAACCTCGGCGCCTACGGCGACGCCGGGGCGGTGCTCACCGACGACGACGCGCTGGCCGACGCCGTCCGGCTGACCGGCGACCACGGCGCCCGCGACCGCTACCGGCACGAACGGTTCGGCTGCAACTCCCGGCTGGACGCGCTGCAGGCCGTCGTGCTGCGCGCCAAGCTGCGCCGGCTGCCCGACTGGAACGCCGCCCGCCGGGCCGCCGCCGCCCGCTACGACGAGCTGCTGGGCGGGCTGGACGGGATCGGCCTGCCCCGTACCGCGCCCGGCAACGAGCACGTCCGGCACCTCTACCCGGTGCGGATCGGCCCCGGCCGGGACCGCGACGCGGTGCTGGCCGCGCTGCGCGCCGCCGGGATCGGCGCCGGGGTGCACTACCCGGTGCCGGTCCACCTGCAGCCCGCGTTCCGTCACCTCGGCCACCGCGAGGGGACGTTCCCGGTCGCCGAGCGGGCCGCCCGCGAACTGCTCAGCCTGCCGCTGCACCCGCACCTCACCGAGGCCGCGCAACTGCGGGTGGCCGAGGCGCTGGCGCGGGCGTTAGGGCGTGTCTGACGATTCCAGTCGGGCTCGCGGCCCCGGGGCACGCACCTCGCCGCGTTGTCGTCGGTCGCCAATGGCCCCCAGCCTGGCGGCCGGGAGGTGCCCCCACCGCAGTGGCTCCGCCCCCAGC
>NZ_JBEXJK010000162.1:0-17356 GCF_040609095.1 Kitasatospora sp. NPDC004799 | reverse complement strand
GGGCCCGGTCCGCAGCAGCCGGGCAGCGGCCTCCAGGGCGCGGGCGGCGGCGATCCGCTCCGGCCCGTACGGGCGCACCAGGGCCGGGGCCATGCAGACCAGCCAGGCCAGAGCGGCGCCGAGCGCGGTGAGCGCCAGGTGCGGCGGGACCTCGGCGAGCCGCTGCGGGACGAAGGCGCAGCTGGCGGTGGTGAAGGTGATGATCAGACTGCCGGGCGGGCCGACCCGGGCGGCGTCGCAGAACAGCTTGTGCAGGGCGGCGAGCACCGCCGCGACCGCGACCAGGACGGCGGCGTCGCCGGTCAGCGCGGCGGCGGTGAGGGCGGCGCCGGTGCTGAGCACGGTGCCGAGCAGCACGCCGGCCAGCGTCCGGGCCCGGGCCCGGTACGGCAGGCCGTGCCCGTACAGCGCGCCCAGGCCGCCGGCCGAGGTGTAGAGGGCGAGGTCGAGCCGGCCGAGGCCGAGCAGGGTGAGGTTGAGCGCGCCGAGGGTGACCACGGCGCTGAGCGCGGGCTTGTGCCAGCCGTCCCCGGCCGGACCGACCCGAAGTGCCTGACGGAACTGGGCGGTTGTGACCATGCCCAAAAGGTTAGCAGGTAATTTACCCGTAAAACATATGCTTACGCCGCGCCGGGCACGCCGACCTCCGTGCCCGCGCGGCGTGGTCGACCCTCCGTTCGAGCAGAGCGGGCAGGAGTTCGAGTGGCGACCGCCCCCGGGCTCCCGCCGCCGGGCCCGCCCGGTGCCCCGCCGGTACGAATGGCCCCGCACGGCACACCTCGGCACACCCCCTCCTCATATGATCGGAGCGACATGCGCCATGCTTGGTGATGCAGAACACTGAACGGAACTTGCGCCGGACGGCCCACCCGCCGTACGGCCGAGAAGGAGGAAGCACGTGGACGACGTTCTGCGGCGCGCCGCACTCTTCGCGGCACTCGACGACGAACAGGCCGGCGAGCTGCGCGCTTCCATGACCGAGGTCACCCTCGCCCGTGGGGAGTCGCTGTTCCACGAGGGCGACCCGGGGGACCGGCTGTACGTCGTGGCGGAGGGCAAGGTCAAGCTGCACCGCGCCTCGCCGGACGGCCGCGAGAACATGCTGGCCGTGCTCGGCCCCAGCGAGATGATCGGCGAACTGTCGCTGTTCGACCCGGGCCCGCGCACCGCGACCGCCAGCGCGCTGACCGAGGTCAAGCTGCTGGGCCTCGGCCACGGTGACCTCCAGCCCTGGCTGCACGCCCGCCCCGAGGTCTCCATCGCGCTGCTCCGGGCCATCGCCCGCCGCCTGCGCCGCACCAACGACGTGATGTCCGACCTGGTCTTCTCCGACGTGCCCGGCCGCGTCGCCAAGGCCCTGCTGGACCTCTCCCGCCGGTTCGGCGTGCAGTCCGAGGAGGGCATCCACGTCGCCCACGACCTCACCCAGGAGGAGCTGGCCCAGCTGGTCGGCGCCTCCCGTGAGACGGTCAACAAGGCGCTCGCCGACTTCGCCGGCCGCGGCTGGCTGAAGCTGGAGGCCCGCGCGGTGGTCCTGCTGGACGTCGAGCGGCTGTCGCGCCGCTCGCGCTGACGCCCGCGAACGCGGAAGGGCCCGTCCGGATCGGACGGGCCCTTCGGCGTTCCCCGGTCGGCCGACCTGGTCAGCAGTCCCGGTCGGTCGCCTCGGGCTGTTGCCCCGGTCGGCCGACCCGGCCGGTCGACCCGGGCCCTTGCTCAAGTCGCCCGCCCCGGTCGACTGCCCCGGTCGATCGCCCTGGGCCGGTGCCCCAGTCGGCCACCCCAGTCGGCTGACCTGGTCGATCGCCCCGAGCCCTTGCTCAAGTCGGTCGCCCTGGTCGACTGTTCCCGTCGATCGGCCCGGGCCGGTGCCCCAGTCGGACGTCCCAGTCGGCCACCCCAGACAGCTGACCGGGTCGGCCACCCCAGACAGTCGCCCCGGTCGGCCGACCCGGTCAGTCCTCGGCGCCCGGGATCAGCCCGTGCTCCTCCAGGTACTCCAGCTGGGCCCGCACCGACAGCTCGGCGGCCGGCCAGAGCGCCCGGTCCACGTCGGCGTAGACCCGGGCCACCACCTCGGGCGCGGTCCGGCAGCCCGCCTCGACCGCGGTCTCCACCTGGGCGAGCCGGGCGGCCCGGTGGGCCAGGTAGTAGTCGACGGCGCCGAGCGCGTCCGCGAGCACCGGGCCGTGGCCGGGCAGCACCGTCCGCACGCCGTGGTGGGAGGCCATGGTGTGCAGCCGGCGCAGCGAGTCCAGGTAGTCGCCGAGCCGGCCGTCGGGGTGCGCGACCATCGTGGTGCCGCGGCCGAGCACGGTGTCACCGGTGAGCACCGCGCCGTCGTCCGGCAGGTGGAAGGTCAGCGAGTCCGAGGTGTGCCCCGGGGTGGCCACCACCCGCAGGTCCAGGCCCCCGACGTCCAGGCGCTGGCCGCCCACCAGCCCCTCCGAGCCCAGCCGGTGCGCCGGGTCCAGGGCCCGTACCTCGCTGCCGGTCAGCTCGGCGAAGCGGGCCGCGCCCTCGGAGTGGTCGGCGTGGCCGTGGGTGAGCAGCGTCAGCGCGATCCGCTTGCCCCGCTCCTCCGCGAGGTCGATCACCCGGCGCAGGTGGCCCTCGTGCAGCGGGCCCGGGTCGATCACCACCGCGAGGTCGGAGCCGGGCTCGGAGAGCAGCCAGGTGTTGGTGCCGTCCAGCGTCATCGGGGACGGGTTCGGCGCCAGCACGCACAGCGCCCGAGGGGTGGCCTCGCCGCCGACGGCGGCGGCGGGGTCACCCGGCAGGAGTCCGCTCACCGGCCGCCTCCGGCGTCTCGGTGCAGGGCCCGCAGCGGCAGCGCCCGGACGAGGGCGCGCTGCGCCACCTCGACGAACGGGACCTGGCTGTCGCAGGCGGGGACACGGGGGATCAGGCGTCGGGCGGGCGTCTCGGGCGCCGTCCGGCGAGCCACGTCGTTGTGGGTCATCGGGCGTCGGTCCTTTCTCTGCGGCGGTACGGGAAGGTCGTGTTCCTGCGGGTCGTACAGGTGGTGCGAGTGGTGCGGGTGGTGCGAGTCGTACGAACAGTGCGGTCCGTGCGAGCCGTGCGGTCCGTGCGAGCCGCACCGCCCGTGCGGGCCGTACGGATGGTCCCGGTGGGTGGAACGGTCAGGAGCCCTCGGGGAACTCCCCGTCGATGGTCAGCTCCTCGTAGCCGGGCCAGCGGACCGTCAGGCGGTCGCCGCGGATCTCGGCCCGGCCCAGCACCGGCGCCAGCGGCCGGCCGGCCGACGCGGCCAGGGCCTCGGCGGCGGTCCCGGCCGACGACAGCTCGCGCAGCACCGTGACGGTCGGCGGCAGCATGCCGAACCGGCCCTCCCGGTGGCCCCGCACCGCCTCGGCCGGGGTCAGCCAGGCGACCCGGTCGGCCTCGCCGACCTCCAGGGCCGCGCGCTGGCCGGCCGGCAGCGCGGCGACGAAGAACCAGGTGTCGTAGCGCCGTTCCTCGAACTCCGGGGTGATCCAGCGGGCCCAGCCGCCCAGCAGGTCGCTGCGCAGCACCAGCCCGTGGTCCCGGAGGAACTCGGCGAAGGACAGCTCGTGCGCCTCCAGCGCGGCCCGCTCGGCGGACCAGTCGCGCGGTTCGGCGACGCCGTCGGCGTCCGGGCCGGCCAGCAGCACACCGGCCTCCTCGAAGGTCTCCCGGACGGCCGCGCAGACCACCGCCCGCGCCGTCCGGGCGTCCACCCCGAGCCGCCGCGCCCACTCCTCGGGCGCCGGCCCGGCCCAGCCCGGTTCGACCTCGGCGTCCCGCGGGTCCACCCCGCCGCCGGGGAAGGCGTACATCCCGGCCGCGAAGGCCATCGAGGTGCGCCTGCGCAGCAGGTAGGCCTCCGGCCCGTCGGCGGCGTCGCGCAGCAGCACGACGGTCGCGGCGGGCCTGGGCACCGGCGGGGTCACCGCGCCGGATTCGACCGCCCGGATCCGGGCGGGCCAGCCGGGCGGCATCGGGAGCGTCGTCGCTCGATGGTCCATGCCCGGATGCTAGGGCGTGTCCGACAATTCCCGCCAGGCTCACGGATCGACCGGACACACTCCGGCAACGCGCGGGCGGGGCCGGAAGGTGCCCGGCCCCGCCCCGCGGTCACGCTCAGGCGGGCCGGACCTTCACCAGGATCTCGACCTCGACCGGGGCGTCCAGCGGCAGCACCGCGACGCCGACGGCGCTGCGGGCGTGCGTGCCGGCGTCGCCCAGCACCGCGCCGAGCAGCTCGCTGGTGCCGTTCACGACGGCCGGGACACCGATGAAGTCGGGGGCGGCGGCGACGAAGCCGACGACCTTGACGACCTGCTCGATCCGGTCGAGGTCGCCGATCACCGACTTCACGGCGGCCAGGGCGTTCAGCGCGCAGATCCCCGCGAGCTCCTTGGCCTCCTCCGGGGAGACCTCGGCGCCGACCTTGCCGGTGGTCGGCAGCTTGCCGCCGACCACCGGGAGCTGGCCGGAGGTGAACACGAAGTCACCGGTCTGCAGGGCCGGGACGTAGGCGGCGACCGGGGCGGCCACCGGCGGCAGGGTCAGGCCCAGCTCGGCGAGCTTCTCCTCGACCCTGCTCATGCGTTCTTCTCCCGCTTGAAGTAGGCCACCAGCTGCTCCGGGTTCGGGCCGGGCACGACCTGGACGAGCTCCCAGCCGTCCTCGCCGAAGTTGTCCAGGATCTGCTTGGTCGCGTGCACCAGCAGGGGCGCCGTCATGTATTCCCACTTGGTCATGGCCAGACTCTAGACGAGCCGTCGCGGCGATCCGCGCCGTCGGCCGCGGGGCGTGTGAGGTGGGGCACAAAGAGGGCATGATCGGGCTCGACGGCCCAGGTGCTCCGGGCATCCGGTGCGCTCCCTGGTTACCCTCGCGGGAGGGCACCCTGAGGAGGGGCACCCTCGTCAGGAGGGGACGCCCGTAGGACGGAGACGGACGGAGACGGAGCGTGGCACGCACCCCCGGCCAGGCGGCCCGGCGCGACCCCGACTGGGAGGGCGTCCGGCTGCACGTGGTCAGCGGCAAGGGCGGCACCGGGAAGACCACGCTGGCCGCGGCGCTGGCCCTGGCGCTCGCCGCCGACGGCGGACGGGTGCTGCTGATCGAGGTCGAGGGACGGCAGGGCATCGCCGAACTGTTCGGGATCGCCGCGCTCCCGTACGAGGAGCGCCGGATCGCCTCGGTCTCCCGCGCCCAACTGGGGCTGCCCGCCGGGGAGGACGGGCCCGGCGAGGTCTTCGCGCTGGCGATCGACACCGAGCTGGCGCTACTGGAGTACCTGGAGATGTTCTACAAGCTCGGCCGGGCCGGGAAGGCGCTCCAGAAGGTCGGTTTCGTCGACTTCGCCACCACCGTCGCGCCCGGCGTGCGGGACGTCCTGCTCACCGGCAAGGCCTGCGAGGCGACCCGGCGCAAGGACCCGGACGGCCGGCGGCGCTACGACGCGGTGGTGATGGACGCCCCGCCAACCGGGCGGCTGACCCGGTTCCTGAACGTCAACGCCGAGGTCGCCGGGCTGGCCCGGATCGGCCCGATACACACCCAGGCGCAGGCCGTGATGCGGGTGCTGAAGTCGCCGGAGACCGCGGTGCACCTGGTCACCCTGCTGGAGGAGATGCCGGTGCAGGAGACGGTCGACGGCATCGAGGAGCTGCGCGCGGCGAAGCTCCCGGTGGGCGGGGTGATGGTCAACCTGGTCCGGCCGCCGGTGCTGGACGCGGCGGCGGTGGCCGCGGTGGACGGGGACCACCGCGAGGAGGTCGCCCGGGCGCTCGGGGAGGCCGGGCTCGGCGGCCGCACCCGCGCCGCCGAGAAGGTCCGGGCGGCGGTGGAGCCGCTGCTCGACCCGCTGCTGGAGCAGGCCAGGGAGCACGCCGAGCGGGTCGAGCTGGAGCGCGCGCAGCGCGCCGACGTCCAGCAGCTGCGGCTCCCGACGTACGAACTGCCGCTGCTGGGCGAGGGCGTGGACCTCGGCGGGCTGTACCGGCTGGCGGCCGAGCTGAAGCGGCAGGGGGCGGCATGACCACCAACGGCAGGACCACCGACGACACGGCCGGCGGCGGCAGGACCACCGGCGGCACAGCCGCCGACGGCAGGACCGGCCAGGGCGCGACCACCAGCGGCACAGCCGCCGACGGCGTCCGGAGCACCGGGCGGCGGCTCGCGGTGGACGAGCTGATCGACGACCCGAAGACCAGGATCATCGTCTGCTGCGGCTCCGGCGGCGTCGGCAAGACCACCACCGCCGCGGCCCTCGGCCTGCGGGCGGCCGAGCGCGGCCGCAAGGTCGTGGTGCTCACCATCGACCCGGCCCGCCGGCTCGCCCAGTCGATGGGCCTGACCGAGCTCGACAACACCCCCCGGGTGGTCAAGGGCGTCACCGGCACCGGCGAGCTCCAGGCCATGATGCTGGACATGAAGCGGACCTTCGACGAGGTCGTGCTGGCCCACGCCGAGCCCGAACGGGCCCGGGCGATCATGGAGAACCCCTTCTACCAGTCCCTGTCGGCCGGCTTCGCGGGCACGCAGGAGTACATGGCGATGGAGAAGCTCGGGCAGCTGCGCGCCGCCGAGGAGTGGGACCTGATCGTCGTGGACACCCCGCCGTCCCGCTCGGCGCTGGACTTCCTGGACGCGCCCAACCGGCTCGGGTCCTTCCTGGACGGCCGGGTGATCCGGATCCTCACCGCCCCGGCCAAGGTCGGCGGACGCAGCGCGATGCGCTTCCTGAACGTCGGGATGGGCCTGCTCACCGGCACCCTGGGCAAGATCTTCGGCGCCCAGCTGCTCACCGACGTGCAGACCTTCGTCAGCGCGATGGACTCGATGTTCGGCGGCTTCCGGGAGCGCGCGGACCGCACGTACCAGCTGCTCAAGGCGCCGGGCACGGCGTTCCTGGTGGTGGCCGCGCCGGAGCGGGACGCGCTGCGCGAGGCGGCGTACTTCGTGGACCGGCTGGCCGCGGACCGGATGCCGCTGGCCGGGCTGGTGCTCAACCGGGTGCACGGCACGGGCGCACCGCAGCTCACCGCGGAGCGGGCGCTGGCGGCCGCCGAGGCCCTGGAGGAGAACGGCTCGGAGCACGCCTCGCCCGAGGCGGAGCTGCTCGCGGCCGGGCTGCTGCGGCTGCACGCCGAGCGGATGCAGATCATGGGGCGCGAACGCCGCACCCGCGACCGCTTCGTCTCGGTGTACCCGGACGTGCCGATCGTGGAGGTGCCGGCGCTGCCGGGCGACGTGCACGACCTGGACGGACTGCGGGCCATCGGGGACCGGCTCAACGGCGCGGTGTAGCCCGCGCCCGGGGGGCCGACCGGCCAGGACCGCGCGCTGCGGCCGGGCTCAGCCCGCCTGGGCGTAGTCCGTCAGTATCACGCCGGTCGCGAGGGACTCCTCGTACTCGGTGCGCGCCGTCTCCAGCAGCCTCCGCCACGAGATGACCGTCGGACGGCGGCGCAGCAGCGCCCGGCGCTCGCGCTCCGTCATCCCACCCCAGACGCCGAACTCCACCCGGTTGTCCAGGGCGTCCGCGAGGCACTCCGTCCGGACGGGGCAGCCGCTGCACACCGCCTTCGCCCGGTTCTGTGCCGCCCCCTGGACGAACAGTTCGTCCGGATCACTCGTGCGGCAGGCGGCCTGCGCACTCCAGTCGTCAACCCAGCCCATGCCGGCGCCGTCCTCTCCCGTATCGAGGCTCCCCCACGGCGGCAACGGCATATTCACCGTTGCCAGTTGAGGACGTTACGGAAGAACGACAGCTTGCAACAGCCCCTTCGGGCTCAATCTCGAATGACCCGATTGGACTATGGGTATCGATCAGCTCACTCGTTGGAGTGATCGCAGGTCGCACACCTTGCCAAATGCGGAACCGACACTCTCGCCACAGGCGTCGTCACGGAGCGCAGCCGGTCACACGGGGACAGCAGGCCACAGCTGCCTCAAAACCCGTGCATCGACGGGCAATTCGGGCAAGTCTCCTCGCCCACAAGAGTGGCTGATGTTGACGCTCCGAAGCTGTCGCAAGCTTGTGACAAGCCTAGGCGAACACCTGCCCCCGCGTGCGGGAATCCGGGACGTAGGGTTCTCCTCATGGCACCGAAGCGCCCACAGGCATCCCAGGCCCCAGGCAACCCCGGAGCTCCGCGCGGCCGGACCGGCGGATCACCGTTGGAGCACGCCGGCAACGGCGTGAAGTTCCTGGGCGTCAGCGTGCTCTCCGGAGTCCTGCTGGCCGGGCTCGCCCTGCCCGCCGTCGGCGCCATCGGGCTGACCGCCAAGGACACGGCGGAGAGCTTCGACAACATCTCCGACGACTTCAAGACGCCGCCGCTCACCCAGGCCACCCAGATCTTCGACGCCAAGGGCGGGCTGATCGCCAAGGTCTACGAGCGCGACCGCACCGTCATCACCGCCGACCAGATGTCGCCGTTCATGCGGCACGCCCAGGTGGACATCGAGGACGCCCGCTTCTACGAGCACGGCGCCGTCGACCTCAAGGGCATCCTCCGCGCGGTCAGCAAGAACGCGGAGAGCGGCACCGCCTCCCAGGGCGCCTCGACGCTGACCCAGCAGTACGTGAAGAACGTCAACGTGGAGAAGGCCGGCGACGACCAGGCGGCCGTCCTGGAGGCCCAGCGCAAGACCCTGGGCCGCAAGATCCAGGAGCTCAAGGTCGCCATCAAGCTGGAGGAGGACCTGTCCAAGGACCAGATCCTCACCAACTACCTCAACATCACCTTCTACGGCCACCAGGCCTACGGGGTGGAGGCCGCCTCCCAGCGCTACTTCAGCAAGAGCAACAAGGACCTGACCATCGCCGAGGCCGCCACCCTGGCCGGCATGGTGCAGAACCCGTCGTCCTACGACCCGGTGCGCTACCCCGAGAACACGGTCAAGCGCCGCAACGTCGTGATCGACAAGATGCTGGAGAACAAGCACATCACCGCCGACCAGGCGAAGGAGGCGAAGGCCGCCCCGCTGGGCCTGAAGTACAAGGACCCGCAGAACGGCTGCATCACCGCCCAGGCCGGGATGGGCTTCTTCTGCGACTACGTCCGCCACGTGGTCAAGCAGGACCCGGCCTTCGGCAAGAGCGCCGACGAGCGCAAGAAGCTCTGGAACACCGGCGGCCTGAACATCTACACCACGCTGGACCCGGACAAGCAGGCCGCCGCCCAGAACGCCGTCACCTCGAAGGTCAACGTGACCGACCAGGTGTCGGCGGCCGCCACCATGATGGAGCCGGGCACCGGCAAGATCCTGGCGATGGCCCAGACCCGCCCGTACGGCCTGGACCCGAACAAGAACCAGACCGTCGTCAACCTCAACGTGGACGCGGCGATGGGCGGCGGCAACGGCTTCCAGACCGGTTCGACGTTCAAGCCGATCCTGGCCGCGGCGGCGCTGGAGTCGGGCATGTCGAACACCCAGGCGTTCCCGTCCGAGAACAAGATCGAGTACCCCCAGATGTCCACCTGCACGGGCACCTGGAAGAACACCGACAAGCCCAAGACCACGGTGAAGAACGAGCAGGAGAGCGAGGTCGGGCCGTACCAGCTGAAGGAGGCGATGGCCCGCTCGATCAACACCTACTTCGTGCAGATGGAGCAGCAGGTCGGCCTCTGCGCGATGAAGCAGATGGCGAACAAGCTGGGCATCACCCAGTCCGCCAAGGGCGACGCCTTCCAGGAGGTGCCCTCGATGGTCCTCGGCACCCTGGAGCTCTCCCCGCTGACCATGGCGAACGTCTACGCGACCTTCGCCGCCCGCGGCAAGTACTGCACCCCGGTCGCGATCAACAAGATCACCACGGTGGACGGCAAGGATGTCCCGGTCCCGCAGGCCCAGTGCAACCAGGCCTTCTCCGACACCACCGCGGACTCGCTCAACGCCGTCCTGCTGAACGTGACCGAGAAGGGCACCGCGGCCGCCCTGACCATGGACGACGGCCGCAAGATCGCCGGTAAGACCGGTACCACCGACGAGAAGAAGGCCGCCTGGTTCAACGGCTACACCCCGTCGCTGGCCACCGCGGTCTGGCTCGGCGGCCCGGCCGGCGGCGTCAAGATGAAGAACATCAACATCGGCGGCAAGCACTTCGACGACGTGTTCGGCGCGACCGGCCCCGGCCCGATCTGGGCGCTGGCGATGAACCAGGCGCTCAAGGGCACGCCGCTGGAGCCGATCCAGACGGCCAACATCCCGGACCCGCAGCCGGCCACTCCCCCGGCGGGCACCACTCCGCCGGCCGCCGACCCGAACGCTCCGCAGCCCGGCGGCAACCCCCCGCCGCCGCAGCAGCAGCAGCAGCCGGGCGGCAACCCCGGCCAGGTCGGCGGTCTGCCCGGTGGGCTGCCGGGCGGCCTGCCCGGCGGGTTCACCTTCCCGCCCATCCCGGGGAACGGGAACGGCGGGAAGCACGGCGGCGGGAACGGCTGACCGGCCCTCCCGGCCCCGCACCGCGCACCGCGCACCGCGCACCGCGCACCGGCCCAGGAACAGCACGAAGGGGCGCCCTCCCGTACGGAGGGCGCCCCTTCGGCGTGTTGCCGGGGTTCGCGGGTGCCGGGGCGGTGGCCCGGCGCCGCACGAGGCGTGCGGGGGCGCGCCGGGGCACTCGATTCAGGCCAGGCGGCCCGGGCCGGGTCGGGCCGGGCCGACCGAACTCGGGGCGGACCCAGCCCGACCGGGCTCGGGCCGGGCTCAGGCCAGGCGCGCTCAGGCCAGGGCGGCCTTCACCGCGGCGGCGACCCGGCTGCCCTCGGCCAGACCGTCGACCTTGGGCTTCACCAGCTTCATGACCGCGCCCATCGCCTGCGGGCCGCTCGCGCCGCTCTCGGCCACGGCGGCCGCCACGATCGCGGCCAGCTCCTCGTCGGTGAGCTGCTTGGGCAGGTAGGTCGCCAGCACCTCGCCCTCGGCCAGTTCCCGGGCCGCCTGCTCCGTCCGGCCGGCGGTGCCGAAGGCCTCGGCGGCCTCCCGGCGCTTCTTCGCCTCGCGGCCGATCACCTTCAGCACGTCGGCGTCGGACAGCTCGCGCTTCTGCTTGCCCGCCACCTCCTCGCTGGTGACGGCGGCCAGCGTGAGCCGGATGGTGGACGCGCGCAGCTCGTCCCGGTCCCTGATCGCAGCCGTGAGGTCCTCTTGCAGCTGCTCCTTGAGCGTTGTCATTTCCTCTTCTTATCCTTCGGCTGTGGGTGGGCTCAACCAGGTTTCCCGCGGGCATCCACCGGGATTTCCGCAGTTGAACGAGTATCCCCGACAACCCGGGCCGGCCGTCGTCCGACGGGCGCGCCGGGCGACGGCCGGCCGGACCGGGAACGGGCGGCGGTCAAGTCCGTGAACAATCGATGATCGAGGCCGGGAACGGGCGAAAGGATTCGGCCAGGGTGGCTGATAATGCTCGCACCATCTCGGCCGGAATGCCGAAAATTGCCGGAGCCGACGCGAAGTTGCCGGTCCCAAAGGGGCAAATCGAACGTTGTGACTGCTTCGCCGAAAATAGTCCGCGTAGTACACTCGTTCGCGCGTCGCTCGAGCAGTCGAGGGCGGCGATCACCTCACCGTCGAATCATCCTCGAAGACCGTCACGAACAGCCGTGACAAACCGTCACCACGTCCCCGATCCATTATTCCACGGCACTGACACACTGCCGCCCAGGGCCTCCGTGGCCCTGACACCCTGCGGCCCGGGCACCCCTGCAGCCCCTGCCGGTACGAGCGTCCGGGCCTGCGCTCCACCCGGCTGCCCGGCTGTCCGCCCGGTCGGCCGTGATCGTTTTTCGAAGTGATTGGCGCCGCACCACGGCGCATCGAGTTCTGACTTTTATTCTGCTCACGACAGCAGGAAGCGCGGGGGAATGGACAACAATCAGCTTCGCTCGATGTTGGTAACTCAACGGAAGATGGTCGGCTGGAGTCAGGAGCAATTAGCTGAGCACTCCACCGTCAGCGTTCGCACCATTCGCAATCTGGAAACCGGGGCCATCAAGAATCCGCGGCGCAGTTCCGTGGAACTCCTGGTCGGCGCGCTGTTCTCCGCGGCGACCGGCCGGGACGAGTCCCTGCTCTCCCGGGCCGTCCAGGCGGGCACCCCGACCGGGCTGCTGCCCGCCCCGCCGGAGCCCGGACCGCTGACCCACATCTCCGCACTCCCGGACAACGCGCGCTGGCAGGGGCTGCGCCCCAAGACGGACATCACCGTCGGCCGCCAGGCCGACCTGCTGCACGTGGTGACCGCCCTGCGCCCGGGCCGTCCGCTGGTGCTCACCGGCCCGGCCGGGGTCGGCAAGACCCGCCTGGCGCTGGACTCGGCCGCCCACCTGCTGGACCGCTTCCGGGACGGCGTCGTGGTCCTGGAGCTCGGCTCGGTCACCCCCGAGGGCGTCGACCCGGCGGCCGCCTCGGCCCAGGCCCAGCGCGCCCTCGACGCCCTCTTCCGGGGCTTCGACCGCGACCCGCGGACCAACCCCGAGCTGCAGATGCTGCTGGTCGTCGACAACGCCGAGCACGTCATCGACACGGTGGCCCGGCTGGTCCGGGCGCTGCTGGCACGGCACCCCGCGCTCCACGTCATGATCACCTCGCTGCGGGCGCCCAGCGGCGTCCCCGCCGACCTGTGGGAGGTCTCGCCGCTGTCGGTCGACCACCCGGACGGCCCGTACGGCTGCCCGCCCGCCGCCGAGCTGTTCTGCCGCCGGGTGCACTCGGTCGTCCCGACGCTGGACCTCAGCGACCAGATGCCGCAGGTGGTCGAACTCTGCCGGCGCCTCGGCGGTCTGGCGCTCGCGATCGAGAACGCCGCCGTCCGGATGCGGTCGGTGCCGCTGCACGTCCTGATGGAGGAGTGCCGGGTGCTGCCGATCCTCGGCCAGGAGGAGGTCGGCGGGCTCTCCCACCACCGCTCGCTGCACCGCAGCCTCGCCTGGGCGTACGGACTGCTCGACGAACGGCAGCGCCGGGCGCTCAGACGGCTGTCCCGGCTCCCCGAGGAGTTCTCCATCGACGACGTCCGGCGGCAGCCGGTCGACGGCGGCCGGGAGCCCTCCCGCCATCTCGACGTCCTGGCCGAGCTGGTCGACTTCTCCGTCGTCCAGGTGAAGCGCGGCCACCACTACGCGTACCGGGTGCCCCGGATGATGCGCGAGTACGTCAACGCCATCCCGGCCTGAGGCCGTACCGCCCCGCCGGGCCCGGAGTCCCGCTCCGGGCCCGGCGGGGCCGCCCTGACGCGGGGTCGGTTCCCCCTGGCCGGCCGGATCGGGAGCGGCCCCGTAACCCCTCTTCCCAGTTACACCTATCCTGGGTCGCATGACCGACGGAGCCGACCCCGCCGACCGGAGCACCCCGCCCGGGCTGGTCCTCACCACTCCCGGGGGCGGCCGCTTCCACTTCGACCCCGGCGCCCTCTGCCTCGAACTGCTCACCACCGGCGGCCCCGGCCCGTACGCCCGGTACGAGGTGCTGCACCGGCCCGCCGACCTGGCCGACTGGCTCCCGCTGTCCCGGCTGCGGCTGCCCGCCGACGCGGTGCGGATCTCCCCCGCCGAGCTCGCCGCCGCCCGCACCCTGCGCGACGCGCTGTGGCGACTGGCCGCCGCCCGCGCCCACGGCGGCCCGGGCGAGCCCGAGGACTACGCCGTCCTCAACCGGGCCGCCGAGCACCCGCCGCTGGTCCCCCGGATCGCCCCGGACGGCACCGCGGCCGCCCCGCTGCCCGCCGACGGCGCGCAGCTGGCCTCCACCCTCGCCCGGGACGCCATCGACCTGCTCACCGGCCCGTACGCGGACCGGGTCCGGGAGTGCGGCGCGCACGACTGCCAGCTGCTCTTCGTCGACACCTCGCGGCCCGGCCGGCGGCGCTGGTGCTCGATGGAGCGCTGCGGCAACCGCCACAAGGTCCGCGCCCTGCGCGCCCGCCGGGAGTCCGAGGAGGCACTCCCGGCCGCTGCCGTCCCTGCCTCCGTTCCCAGCGCCGTTCCTGCCTCCGCTCCCGCCTCCGTCCCCGCCGACTCCGGGCGTGCGCCGGCTGATCCACCGTCTGAGAGCATGGCCTGATGCGACCGCTGTACTCCGTTCCCCTCGGCATCGCCGCCGCCGGCGCCGCCTGTCTCGCCTACTCCGTCGGGTACGAGGTCCGGGCCTTCCGCCTGCGCCGGATCGAGGTCCCCGTCCTCCCGCGCGGCGCCCGCCCGATCCGGGTCCTCCAGGTGTCCGACATCCACATGGTGAGCGGGCAGGGCAAGAAGCAGCGCTGGCTGAAGAGCCTGGCCGGCCTGCGCCCGGACCTGGTGGTGAACACCGGCGACAACCTCTCCGACCCGCTCGGCGTCCCGGCCACCCTCGACGCGCTCGGGCCGCTCATGGAGTTCCCGGGCGTCTACGTCTTCGGCTCCAACGACTACTACGGCCCGGCCCGCAAGAACCCGGCGCGCTACCTCCAGGCCATGCGCAGCGGCTCCCACGGCATGAACAACGCCGACGGCACCGCCCGCCGCGGCATCGTCGGCGCCGTCCACAACCCGTGGGAGAAGCTCCGCGACGGCTTCGACGGGGCCGGCTGGCTCGACCTCACCAACACCCGCGGCCGGCTCACCGTGAACGGGCTCGACCTGGAGTTCACCGGCCTCGACGACCCGCACATCCGCCGCGACCGCTACAGCGAGGTCGCCGGCGGCCCCTCCGCCGACGCCGACCTCTCCCTCGCCGTCGTCCACGCGCCCTACCTGCGCGTCCTCGACGCCTTCACGGCCGACCGCTACCCGCTGATCCTGGCCGGCCACACCCACGGCGGCCAGCTCTGCGTCCCCTTCTACGGCGCCCTGGTCACCAACTGCGACATCGACACCCGCCGGGTCAAGGGCCTCTCCACCCACACCGCCGGCGGCCATCGCTCGTACCTCCACGTCTCGGCCGGCTGCGGCACCAACCGCTACACCCCCGTCCGCTTCGCCTGCCCGCCCGAGGCCACCCTCCTCACCCTCACCCCGGCCCCCCGCTGACCCCCGCCGGACGCCCGCTCGAAACCGGATTTCGTGTCTCGGCGAGCGTCCGGTAGAGTTCTACTCGTCGCGAAGGAGACGGAGCGACAAACAGAAAGACCGGGGTGTGGCGCAGCTTGGTAGCGCGCTTCGTTCGGGACGAAGAGGCCGTGGGTTCAAATCCCGCCACCCCGACCCAGTAAGACCAGCTCAGGGCCGGTCTCCCGCAAGGGAGACCGGCCCTGACTGGCTTTCCGGGGACTCTCGGGAGAATCCTGGGAGAAAACCGCCGGGAAACCTTCTCCCGGGACCTACCGCTGAGGCACCTTCAGCAGGGCGTCGAGAACCGCCACGGGCGAGCCGGGCGCCATCCGCCGGCGAACGTCGAGTGACGCGGACCACATCCGGGTCAGCCCCTCCATGAGGTCCTGGCGCATCTCCGGCGTGATGTGGGAGTAGCGGGCCTGGACGGAGCCGTCCTCGTGCCCCATCCGCTCGTCCTTGAGCTTCGGCGGCGTCCGCAGCTCGTCCATCATCGTCTTGTGCGCGTGCCGCAGCCCGTGCGGGGTGAGGCCGCGCGCGATCGGCAGCCAGCAGGCCTGCGCCCGGCCGGCCGCTCCCCGGCCGCGGGCGGGGATGCCAGGCCACGGCTCGGCCAGCACCGGCACCGGTCGGGCCTCCTCCGGGGCCTTCTTCGGGTACCAGCCGGTGGCCGCCGGGTGGAACAGCCAAGTGGCGAACCCATTCCTCCGCCAGTGCGCGGCGTTCATCCCGGACGCCTGCCACCGGACGTAGCCGAGATCGGCCATGGCCTTCTCCACCCGCAGCCGAGTGCCCTCGGCCACCGCGTCGGGGCGGTTGAGCACATTCGACACGGTCCCGGTGGAGACTCCGGCGGCCCGCGCGACGTCGACCAGCTTCGCTCCGGGCCGGTGCGCCGCTCCGTTGGCGGCGCCATGGCCGCTGAAGAGGTACCGCAGCCCATGGCACTCGCAGGGCATCTGGCTCGCCCGCGCGAGCTGCCCGGTAAGCAGGGTGGAGAGGAACTCCGGTGTGTCGATCGTTCGGTAGGAGTCGTCCTTGGGCGGGCACCGGTGCAGCTCCCCGGAGTCCAGCTCGTACAGCTGGTGCTCGACCCGGACGGCGCCCGGCCGAACGAACTCGGTCTCCAGACCCACGATTTCGCCCCAGCGCATGCCGGTGTAGCCCTTGAGCACGACCGCGACGAACTCGTCGTCGCGGCCCGACAGCAGCGCCGCCCGCTCGGCGATCAGCAGGACGCCGAGCGCGTTCGTCACCACCTTCTCGGGGCCGCGGTTGCGCGAGCGGCCAGCGCGCTTGCCCCGGCCACGCCGGCGGGTCGCCGGGTTGGAGTCCCGCAGTCCCTCGTCCACGGCGTCCGCGAGGATCAGGTGTAGGGTGCCGCGCCACGTCTTGATGCTGCTGGCCGCGTAGCCGCGCTCACGCTCCTTCCGCTCCCAGGCGTCGATGTCGCCCTTGGTGATCTCGGCGATCAGGGCGGTCTCGAACTCGGGGAGGAGATGTTCCTCGATGTGGCGGCGGTAGTTCTGCATGGTGGACGCGGCCAGATCTTGGCCCTCGTACCAGCCGCTCGCGTATTCGCCGAACGTCATCCGCTCAGGCTCCGGAGCGGCCGGCGGCCGAGCCGCCGCTTTGACGACCTCGTCCTCGGCAATCCCAGCAGCCTTCTCGGCAGCGCGCCTGGTCGTGAAGCGAACCGTCTTCCCGTTGGCGTCCTTCACGGTCCCGTAGATGCCGGGCGCGATCTTGTACCGGGCGCGCCAGTAGTCGCCACGGTTCTCGCCGTATCCCAATGTGCTCTCTCTACGACAGGGCCCCGCCCGGTGGCGGCACCGGGCGGGGCGTGTGGGCTGTGATCAGGCAGCGTCCTGCTGGTGGAGCGCCGCCCTACGCGGCACTCGCGCCCGGAGTCGGGCACCCGATCGGGTCGGCTGCAGGTCGCGGGCCGACTTCTTCAGGACCGCGACCGTGGCGACCTTGGTCTGCGGCGCGGCCGTGGTGGCCGGCCGCACCTCGTACATGCGGACGATCTCGGCGACCTGCTCGGCCGTGAATCGGTAGGCGCGTCCCGGCTTGGTGAAGGGGATGCGCCCACGACGGGCCTGCTCCTTCACCCACCACTCGGACATCCCGATGGCCTTGGCGATGTCGGCCGGGCGGTAGAGCGGCGGCAGCACTCCTTGGTCCTTGGACATGCGAAATCCTCCGGATAGACCTTGGCGGGGCTTTGCCCCTTCCTTCTCTGGGATCCGCTACTGCCGCTACTGCCGCTACCTCCCTGGTCAGGGGCATGTTTTTGGTAGCGGATTGGGTAGCGGTAGCGG
>NZ_JBEXJK010000161.1:0-17617 GCF_040609095.1 Kitasatospora sp. NPDC004799 | reverse complement strand
CGCCGACGGCCGCATCGTCGACGAACTCCACCAGCCCACCGCCGACACCGTCCTGGACCGCATGCGCCGCTTCGACGCCAAGGGCCGCACCAGCTGACCCAGCCGCAGCCGCAGCCCGCTCACCGACCCTTCCCAGGACACCCCATGTATCGCACCGCACTGCGCAACGTGCTGGCCCACAAGGGCCGACTGCTGATGACGGCACTGGCCGTCATGCTCGGCACGGCCTTCGTGGCCGGAACCATGGTCTTCTCCGACACCTTCGGCAAGGCCATGCGGGACAGCAACTCCAAGAGCTACTCCGACGTCTCGGTCCAGGTGGTGGACCGCACGGCCGGTTCCAGCGCCTCCGCCCGCCAGAAGAGCGAGGGCGGCTCGGCCACCCTCACCGACGCCACCGTCCAGCAGCTGACCGCCCTGCCGGGCACCGCCGCCGCCCGCGGCGTGGTCAGCGGCTTCACCGGCGTGGCCGACAAGAAGGGCCACCTGATCGGCCAGGTCTGGGCCGCCAAGGGCGCCAACTTCGCGCCGGGCCAGGACGGCAAGGACCCGCGCTACCCGATGGCCGAGGGCCAGGGCCCGAAGAACGCCAAGGAGGTCGCGCTCGACCGGAAGACCGCCGACAAGGCGGGCTACAAGGTCGGCGACACCGTCCGGGTCGCCGCCAACGGCCCGGTCGTCGAGGCGAAGCTCACCGGCGTCTTCACCACCGACGACCCGGTCGTGAACACCGGCGGCACGCTGACCCTGTTCGACAAGGCCACCGCCCAGCAGACCCTGCTGGAGCCGGGCCGCTACAGCAGCATCGTGCTCACCGCCAAGCCCAGCACCAGCCAGGACGCCCTGCTCGCCGAGGCCCGGCCCAAGGTGCCCTCCGGCAACCAGTTCGACATCGAGACCGGCGCCAAGCTCAAGGCCGACGAGCAGGAGATGATCACCAAGGGCACCAGCAGCATGCGCACGATGCTCCTGGTCTTCGCCTTCATCTCGCTCTTCGTCGGCATCTTCATCATCGCCAACACCTTCACCATGCTGGTCGCCCAGCGCACCAAGGAGCTGGCCCTGCTGCGCGCCATCGGCGCCAGCCGCAAGCAGGTCACCCGGTCCGTGCTGATCGAGGCCCTGCTGATCGGCACCGTCTCCGCCGCGGCCGGCCTGGTCGCCGGCATCGGGATCGGCGCCGGGATGCAGTCGCTGATCGGCTCGCTGAACGAGAACATGCCGAACGGCTCGCTGGTGATCAAGCCGCTCACCATCGTCGTCACGGTCGTGGTCGGCGTCCTGGTGACGGTCACCTCGGCCCTGCTGCCCGCCGTGCGCGCCGCCCGGATCGCCCCGGTGGCCGCGATGAGCAGCGGTGACCAGCCGGTCTCCCAGAAGAGCCTGGTGGTCCGCAACACGATCGGCTCGGTGCTCGCCGGCGGCGGCCTCGCGCTGATCGGCTACGGCGCCTCCACCGGCAACGACAGCGGCCGGCTGCCGGTCGGCGCCGGCGCCTTCCTGGCCCTGATCGGCGTGTTCGTCCTGCTGCCGCTGCTCTCCCGTCCGGTGGTCGCGCTGGTCGGCCCGCTGCTGCGCGGGCTCGGCGGCACCCCGGGCAAGCTCGCCCAGCAGAACGCGGTGCGCAACCCGCGCCGCACCGCGGCCACCGCCGCCGCGCTGACCATCGGTCTGACCCTGGTCACCGGCCTCACGGTGATCGGCGCCTCGGTCAACGACACCGTCGACCGGGCCGTCACCAGCTCGATGAGGGCCGACTTCATCGTCGGGGCCGCCAACGGCATGAGCCTGTCCGAGCAGGTGCCCGCCCAGATCGCCAAGGCGCCCGGGGTGGCCGCCTCCTCGGCGATGACGACCGCGTTCTGGGAGCTCAACGGCACCACCAAGGCGGTCAACGGCCTGGACGCGGCCGTCCTCGACCAGCTCGCCGACGTCCAGCTGACCAGCGGCTCCACCGCCGGCTTCGGCAAGGGCCAGCTGCTGCTCGACGAGGACGCCGCCAAGAAGCTGAACGCCACCACCGGCTCGGTGCTGAACGTGACCTTCCCGGACGAGTCCACCGGGCAGCTCACCGTCGGCGGCGTCTACAAGGCGGGCGGCATGCTCGGCCCGGTCATGCTGGCCAACAGCGAGATCGCCAAGCACGAGCCGAAGCCGTACATCTCCGACGTCCTGGTCAAGGGCAAGGACGGCGACACCGGCGCCCTCAAGCAGGCGATCACGGACGCCACCGGCGCCAACCCGGTGATCGACGTGAAGTCCAAGCAGGACGTCCGGGACGAGTTCAGCCAGACCATCACCTTCGCGCTCAACCTGATGTACGGCCTGCTGGGGATGGCGGTCCTGATCGCGATCCTGGGCGTGGTCAACACGCTGGCGATGTCGGTCTTCGAGCGCAAGCGCGAGATCGGGATGCTGCGGGCGATCGGCCTGGACCGCGGCGGCATCAAGCGGATGGTCCGGCTGGAGTCCGTGGTGATCTCGCTGTTCGGCGCCGGCATCGGCCTGCTGCTCGGCTGCTTCATCGCCTGGGCGATCAACGGCACCCTGAAGTCCAGCCTCTCCGGCCTGACCACGGTCCTGCCGTACGGCCAGCTGGCGCTGTTCCTGGCGCTGGCCGGGGTGGTCGGCCTGGTGGCCGCGATCTGGCCGGCCCGCCGGGCGTCCAAGCTGGACATCCTGGACTCGATCAAGACCGACTGACCGGTCCCGGAACGAGAAGAGGTCCCCTGCCGGAGGGTTTCGGCAGGGGACCTTCTACTTCTGTACTCCGCCCGGTCGCACGGCCGGCTGAGCACCACGGAGGTCGTGGTCCGGCAACGCTGCCGGGCGGAGGGCCTCCGACTCATACCCCGGTGCTCCCACACCGGGGTCTCAGTCGCTTACTTGCTCGCGAGTTCCTTGTCGGCGGCCGGCTTGGCGGCCTCGACGGGCTTGGTGGGCGGGGTGACCTCCTGGATCGGAAGCTGCGGCTTCTCCATCTGGGAGAGGCCGACCATCTCGCGCTTGAGGAACATCGCGAGCGTCCAGTCGGTGAAGACGCGGACCTTGCGGTTGAAGGTCGGCACCATCGCGCCGTGGTACAGGCGGTGGAACCACCAGGCCGGACGGCCCTTCAGCTTGTACTTGCCGAAGAGGATCGCCACGCCCTTGTGCAGGCCGAGACCGGCGACCGCACCCAGGTTCTTGTGCTTGTACTCCTTCTGCGGGAAGCCGCGCATGCCGGAGATCACGTTGTCGCCGAGGACGACGGCCTGACGGCAGGCGTGCTGCGCGTTCGGCGGGCACCAGGCACCCTCGCCGGCGGCGAGGTCCGGCACCTGGGCGTTGTCGCCGGCGGCCCAGACGTAGTCGAAGCCCTGGACCTGCAGGGTCGGCGCGGTGTCGACGTGGCCGCGCGGGCCCAGCGGGAGGCCGAACTCGGACAGCACCGGGTTGGGCTTCACGCCGGCCGTCCACACGATGGTGGAGGCGTCCATCTCCATGCCGTTCTTCAGCATGACGTGGCCGTCGACGCAGGAGTCCATGGAGGTCTCGATGTAGACCTCGATGTTGCGCTCCTCCAGCCGCTCCTTGGTCCACAGACCGAGGTCCGGGCCCATCTCGGGGAGGATGCGGTTGGCCGCCTCGACCACGACGAAGCGCATGTCGTCACGGCTGACGGTCTTGTACAGCTTGGCCGCGTCGCGGGCCATGTCCTCGATCTCGGCGACCGTCTCGATGCCGGCGAAGCCGCCACCGATCACCACGAAGGTCAGCGCCTTGCGGCGGATCTCCTCGTCCGTGGTGGACTCGGCCTTGTCGAGCTGGGCCATGACGTGGTTGCGGAGGCCGATGGCCTCCTCGACCGTCTTCATGCCGATGCCGTTCTCCGCCAGACCCGGGATCGGGAAGGTGCGGGAGACCGAGCCGGTCGCGACGACCAGGTACTCGAAGGGCAGCTCGTAGCTGTCGCCGGCCGCGGGCTGGATGGTGGCGACCTTGCGGGCGTGGTCGATGCCGGTGACGGACCCGGTCAGCACCTCCGCCTTCTTGAGGGCGCTGCGCAGCGGCGCGACGAGGTTGCGGGGCGCGACGTTGCCGCCGGCCGCCTCGGGGAGGAAGGGCAGGTACGTCATGTACGACCGCGGGTCCACGACCGTGACGGTCGCTTCGCCGTAACGCATCTTCTTGAGGATGCGCATCGCGGCATACAGGCCGACGTAACCACCGCCGACAATGAGGATGCGAGGACGCTCCGTGGTGCTCATATCCGAAAGTATCCAGCACCGTCCGGAGCAGCCTTCGTGAGCCCGGTCACAAGTTGACGGACCCCCCGTGCTACACTGCGCGGCCGCGAAAACGGGCCCGGCGCGGCGACCCCCACCCCTGGACGGCCCCGCGCGGACGCGCACCGGAACACCACCGGCCTGAGCAGCAACGATCCGCACAAGGCCCGGGTTCCCGAGCGTGATTTCGATTTTCAAACCTCAACCGAGGCCTGACCTGCGATCTCATGGGCCACTCCGCCGACGGGCCTTCGGTCCCACATTTCGGACGTAGCGGGCGGGCCGCTGCGGCGAATGGCCGGATCGCCATGTGAAGAAATTCACGAACTTTCCCGCCCGGGTGCGGGCGCGCCCCGGCCCCGGCCCCCCGAAAGGAGGACCGGGGCCGGGGCGGGTAAGCCCCGCACGGGGTCAGCGGGCGATACCCCAGGCGATTCCGTCGAGGATGTCGTGTTCGCTCACGACCACCTCGGCGGCGCCGGTGCGCTCCATGATCTCCAGCAGCTCCAGCGCCCCGGCCGCGATCACGTCCACCCGGCCCGGGTGCATCGACGGGATGGCCGCGCGCTCGGCGTGGGTGGCGGCCAGCAGCTCCCGGGTGATCGCGGCGACCTGGTCCCGGCCGATCCGCGAGTGGTGGATCGCCTCCGAGTCGTAGCCGGGCAGGCCCTGGGCGATCGCGGACACCGTGGTGACCGTCCCGGCCAGGCCCACCAGGGTGGCCGCGCCGGTCAGCGGGACGACCTCCTCGGCCCGGTCCAGCTCGGCGCGCACGTGCGCCCGGGCGGCCGCGACCTGCTCCTCGGAGGGCAGCTCGGCGTCGCCGAAGTACCGCTCGGTGAGCCGCACGCAGCCGATGTCCACCGAGCGCGCCGCCTCCACGTCGTCCATGCCGAGCACGAACTCGGTGGAGCCGCCGCCGAGGTCGAACACCAGGTACGGGCCGGGGAACTGGCTCCCCGTCAGCTCCTTGGTGGCGCCCACGAAGGACAGGTGCGCCTCCTCCTCGCCGCTCACCACCTCGGGCTCGACGCCCAGGATGTCGCGCACGCCCTTGACGTACTCGTCGCTGTTCTCGGCGTCCCGGGAGGCGCTGGTGGCGACGAAGCGGACCCGCTCGGGGCCGACGCCGAAGCCGGAGATGATCTCCTGGTACTCCCGGCAGGCCGCGAAGGTGCGGGCCAGCGCGTCCGGGTGCAGCCGGCCGGTCCGGTCCACGCCCTGGCCCAGCCGGTTGACGATCATCCGGCGGTCCAGGTCGGTGATCTCCCCGGTGTCCGGGTCGAGGTCGGCGACCAGCAGGCGGATCGAGTTGGTGCCGCAGTCGATCGCGGCCACCCGGGTCGTGCTCACTCGGACTCCCGCTCGGTCGCGGCGTCCTCGGCGGCGGCGCCCTCGGTCGCGGCGTCCTCGGCGGCGCGCTTCTTCGCGGCCCGCTCGGCGGTCTTCCGCTCCTTGGCGGCGATCACGGCCTCGTGGTCCTGCTCCTTGGCGCGGTTGCGGGCCACCCGCTCACCGGCGGCCTCGACCTCGGCCGGGGAGACGCACGGGCCCTTGGCCCACCAGTCCTCCAGCATGCCGAGCGCCTCGTCGCCGAGCGGGTTGACGCCCTCGCCGGCCGCCAGCGAGTGGCCGACCAGCACGTGCAGGCACTTCACCCGGTCCGGCATGCCGCCGGCGCTCGGGAAGCCCTCCAGCACCTCGATCGCGTCGCGCCGGGCGATGTAGTCCTCGTGCGCCTTCTGGTAGGCGGCGGCCAGCTCCGGGTCCTCGGCGAGCCGGGCGCTCTGGTCCTTCATCACGCCCTCCGCCTCCAGGGTGCCGATCAGCGAGGCGGCCTTGGGGCAGGTCAGGTAGTAGAGCGTGGGGAACGGCGTGCCGTCCGGCAGCCGGGGGGCCGTCTCCACGACGTCCGGGTTGCCGCAGGGGCAGCGGTGCGCCACGCCGCGCAGGCCGCGCGGCACCCGGCCGAGCTGGGCGGCGATGGCCGCGACGTCGGCGTCGGAGACGGTGGGGTGGTTCTCAGTGGTCATGGGGGGAGGTGTCTCCAACGGGGGACGGTGGGAGGGGTAGGGGGGTGGCGGGGGCCGCCGCGGCGGTGTCGGCGGCGTCCACCGAGTCCCAGATGCTGGCGTACCAGGGCTTGGCGCCCTGCGCCGTACTGCCGGGAGGGGCGGGCGCGGCGGCGGGCCCGGCGGACCTGGCGGCCTGGCCGGCCGGGTCCACCGCGATGTACGGGGTCTCCCCCGGCACCGCGTAGTGCAGCCGGGCGCGGGCCTGCGCCTTGACGTACTCCGGGTCCTGCCAGCGGGCCTTCTCCCGGCGCAGCTGCTCGACCTGCTGGCGCGCGTGGTCGGCCTTCGCCCGCTGGGCGGAGATCTCGGCGCGCTGGGAGATGAACTGCCGCGTCGGGTAGGCGAGGATCGCCACCAGCGAGCAGAGCACCAGGACGAGGACGGTCGCCCGGCTCGTGAACCGGGGCCGGGCCGCCAAGCCCGGGATCCTCCAGCCAGCCATCTCCCGCATCCCCTCCTGGTCGCGACGGTGCCCCGCCGTCCACCCTACGGGGTGAACGGCGGGGCACCGGTCAGGCGTGCGCCACCGGGAGCGCCGAGCCCTCGGGCCGGACGGGCCCGGGGCCGTCAGCCCTCGTGCTTGAAGCGCGGGAAGGCGCCGCGGCCGGCGTACTCGGCGGCGTCGTCGAGGATCTCCTCGATGCGCAGCAGCTGGTTGTACTTGGCGACGCGCTCGGAGCGGGCCGGGGCGCCGGTCTTGATCTGGCCGCAGTTGGTGGCGACGGCCAGGTCGGCGATGGTGACGTCCTCGGTCTCGCCGGAGCGGTGCGACATCATGCAGCGGTAGCCGTTGCGCTGGGCCAGCTCGACGGCGTCCAGGGTCTCGGTCAGCGAGCCGATCTGGTTCACCTTCACCAGCAGCGCGTTGGCGGTGCCGGTCTCGATGCCGCGGGCCAGGCGGGCCGGGTTGGTGACGAACAGGTCGTCGCCGACCAGCTGGACCTTGTCGCCCAGCTTGTCGGTCATGGCCTTCCAGCCGTCCCAGTCCGACTCGTCCAGCGGGTCCTCGATGGAGACCAGCGGGTAGGCGGCGACCAGCTCGGCGTAGTACTCAATGAGCTCGGCCGAGGTGAGGTCCTTGCCCTCGAACTGGTAGGCGCCGTCCTCGTAGAACTCGGAGGAGGCGACGTCCAGGGCCAGCGCGACGTCGCGGCCGGGCACGTAGCCGGCCTTCTGGATGGCCTCGACGATGAGGTCCAGGGCCTCGCGGTTGGAGTCCAGGTTCGGGGCGAAGCCGCCCTCGTCGCCCAGACCGGTGGACAGGCCGCGCTCCTTCAGCACGCCCTTGAGCGTGTGGTAGACCTCGACGCCCCAGCGGACGGCCTCGGAGAAGGACTCCGCGCCGATCGGGGCGATCATGAACTCCTGGATGTCGACGTTGGAGTCCGCGTGCGACCCGCCGTTGAGGATGTTCATCATCGGGACCGGCAGGACGTGCGCGTTCGGGCCGCCCAGGTAGCGGAACAGCGGCAGGTCGCTGGCCTCGGAGGCGGCGTGCGCGACGGCCAGCGAGACGCCCAGGATGGCGTTGGCGCCGAGCGAGGACTTGTCCGGGGTGGCGTCCAGGTCCAGCATGGCCTGGTCGATCAGGCGCTGCTCGGTGGCGTCGTAGCCGACGAGCTCCGGGCCGATCTGCTCGATGACGGCGAGGACGGCCTTCTCGACGCCCTTGCCGAAGTAGCGGTTCTTGTCGCCGTCGCGCAGCTCCAGCGCCTCGAAGGCGCCGGTGGAGGCACCCGACGGGACAGCGGCACGACCCGTGCTGCCGTCGTCGAGGCCGACCTCGACCTCGACCGTGGGGTTGCCGCGCGAGTCGAGGATCTCACGGGCTACGACGACATCGATGGACGGCACGAGGCATCTCCTTGCGGAAGCAGGGTCCGGTCTGACGGGGTGCTGTCAGCAGGACGATTGCGGAGTCGTTACGACCAGAGCCTAACCGCCCGGGCTCCCGGGGCCACGTCCGCCTCGGTTCCGTCTCAGCGTGTGGCCGCCCTACCCACCGGTAGTTCACCTGCTTGTCCCAGCTCGTCCCCCCGGAGCGGGCGAATGCGGACGAAGGGGGCCGGTAGGGCCGGCCCCCTTCGCGCGGCGGGAGACCAGGGGCTCCCGAAGTCGAGTGCGTCGGCTCAGCCGAGGTTCAGCACCTGGCCGGGCATGATCAGGTCCGGGTTGCCGCCGATCGTGCCGCGGTTGCCGTCGTACAGCGCCTGCCAGCCGCCGGACACGCCCTGGGCGGCGGCGATGTTCGACAGGGTGTCACCGGAGCGGACGGTGTAGTCGTGGCCCGTGGCCTGCGCGGCCTGGGCCGGCTGGGCCGCGCGCGGGGCGGCGTGCTTCGGGGTGTACTGCTGGACCGGCTTCTCGGCGGGCTGCTCGGCCTGCTTGGGAGCGGCGTGCTTCGGGGCGTACTGCTGGACCGGCTGCGGGGCCTGCTTCGCGACCGGCTTCTCGGCCGGCTTGGCGACGGGCTTCGGGGCCTGCTGCTTCGGGGCCTGCTGCTTGGGGGCGGACTGCGGCTTGGTGTCCGAGGAGGTGTCGACCACGGCCGGGGCGCCGCCCTTGGTCAGGCCGGCCTTCTGGGAGCAGACCGGCCAGGCGCCCGGGCCCTGCGAGGCCAGGACCTTCTCGGCGACCGAGATCTGCTGGGCCTTGCTGGCCTGGTTGGCCTGCGCCGCGTAGGCGGTGCCGCCGTACGCCTTCCAGGTGCTGGAGGTGAACTGCAGGCCGCCGTAGAAGCCGTTGCCGGTGTTGATGCTCCAGTTGCCGCCGCTCTCGCACTGGGCGACGGCGTCCCAGGTGGAGGCCGGGGCGGCGGAGGCGCCGGCGGCGGTGAGGAGCGGCATCGCGAGTCCGACGCCGGCCACACCGGCGACGGCGATGGCCTTCTCGGCCTGGGTGCGACGACGGTGACGGCCAGTTCCAACGAACAGCATGAAGAGGTCCCTCTCCGCACGCCTGCGAGGTGAGCTGTCGGGTTCGGACCGGGAGGTGGCCCGGCCGCCGTACGCGGAGACGATTCCGCTCGGGCGGCTTCACCCCAAGCCGTGGGAGACGGCAACAAACCTGGTTCCCCCGCCCCTGCCCAGGGTTCTGGTCGGTTTCCCGTGGCGCGGCGGGCAGGATTCGGCGTTCCGCGCACGGGGTCCGCAGCTGCGGACTCCAGGGAGAGTAGACAGATCATCAGAGCAATCACAAGCTCATATCATCGATATCACACGACAATTACGGCCCGTGTCCGATCGCCTACCAACGGCGGCGATATGTCCGGATTGATGGTCGTTCACACCCCGCCGGAGGGCGGTCGGCGACTCCTCGTCAGCGTGTCGGGGCCTGCGGAGGGGCGTGCGGGGAGCGGCTCTCCGGGCTGAATTCCACCGGGAGTTCGCGCAGGCCACGCATGATCAGACCACCGCGCCAGCGCAGGTTCTCCGGGCTTTCCGCGAGCCGCAGATCGGGCAGCCGCGAGAGCAGCGTGGCCAGCGCGGCGCGCCCCTCCAGCCGGGCGAGCGGCGCGCCGATGCAGTAGTGGATGCCGTGCCCGAAGCCCAGGTGGGGGTTGTCCTTCCGGGCCAGGTCCAGGGTGTTCTCGGCGGCGAACCGGGCCGGGTCGCGGTCCGCCGCGGCCAGCACCACCAGCACCGGGTCGCCGACCGGGATGTCCACCCCGCCGATGGTCAGCGGACGGGTCGCGAACCGCCAGGTCGCCAGCTCCACCGGCCCGTCGTAGCGCAGGAGTTCCTCGATCCCGGTCTCCAGCAGCGCGCTCTCCCCGCGCGCCACCGACTCCTGCAGCAGCGCCCGCTGCCCGGGGTTGCGCAGCAGCGCGTACGTGCCGTTGCCGATCAGGTTCACCGTCGTCTCGAAGCCGGCGAACAGGAGGATGAAGGCCATCGCCGCGGCCTCGTTCTCGGTCAGGTGCTCGCCGTGGTCACTGGCCCGGATCAGGCCCGAGATCAGGTCGTCCCCGAGGTCCGCGCGCTTGCGGTGGATCAGCTCCAGCAGGTACGCCCGCATCCGCTTCACCGCCCGCCCCACGCCGCCGCGTTGGCCGCCGCCGTGTCCCGGCTTCGTGTGTCGCAGCATCATCCCGGCCCAGTCGCGGAAGTCGTCCTGGTCCTCGGACGGCACCCCGAGCAGGTCGCAGATCGCGTAGATCGGGAGCGGGAAGGCGAACTCGTGGATCAGGTCCGCCGAACCGCGCTGCGCGAAGCCGTCGATCAGCCGGTCGGTGAGCTGCTGCACCCGCGGCTCGAACTCGGCCACCCGGCGCGGGGTGAACGCCTTCGACACCAGCCGGCGCAGCCGGGTGTGGTCCGGCGGGTCGATGTTCAGCAGGTGGGTCATCAGGTCCGCCTGCCGCTCCCCCGGGATGCCCACCCGGCCGGTGCGGTGCGCCTGCTCGCTGTGGTGCGCCGGGTTCTTCGACAGCCGGCTGTCCGCGAGCGCCTGCCGGGCGTCCGCGTACCGGGTCACCAGCCAGGCCTCGACGCCGCTCGGCAGCGTGGTGCGGTGCACCGGGGCGTGCTCGCGCAGCCAGGCGTAGGCGGGGTACGGGTCGGCGGCGAACTCCCAGGTGAACAGCTCCGGGGCGGGGGCGTCGGAGGGCGCGGCGGGGCGGGCGGGGTCGGGCTGAGCTGGCATGGACCGACGGTATCCGGTGCGGCGGGCCCGCCCTCCCTCCGGCGGGCCGGGTCCGGTGCGCCGACGGCCGGCGGCCGGGCCGTGGGCGGTCAGGTGGCCGGCCGGTGGCCGGACGACGACCGGTCGATGGCCGGGCCGTGGACGGCTCTTGGCCGGCGCTTGGCCGACTCCTGGCCACGGGGCGGGCGTGAGTCTGGTCACCTGAGGGGTAATCCCTGTTGCGGGGGGTCAGGACGTGCCTACGATCCTCCGCAGTACGCGTGGGCGCCGGTGCGGTGTCGTCCACAGGGAGGAGCAGACCATGCGGGTCAGCGGGTCAGTCGTCGTCGTCGCGGTCCTCGACGGCGGGTCGGGCGCGGGCCTCGCCCGCAGGTTCGCCGCGGCCGGCACCGCCGGCATGCTGATCGCCGACCAGCACGTCGGCATCGCCGAGGACCTCGCCGCCGAACTCGACCGGCCGGGCTGCCCCGTCGTCGGCGTCTGCGGCGACATCCGCCGCCCCAGCGACGTCGCCGCCCTCGTGGACACCGCCGAGAAGCACCTCGGCCCGATCGACCTGTTCGCCGTGGCCGGGCCGGGCGGCGAGCGGATCATCTCGCTGGCCGAGCTGCCCGACCACCTCGACCTGGAGCGGCTCGCCGAGCTCGTCGTCCTGGTCGGCGAGGCCATCGGCGAGCTCGTCCAGCCGCAGCCGCGCCCGGAGCCCGCCGCCACCGCGGCCTGAGCGCCGCCCGGCGGGCTCCCCGGCCCGCCTACTCGCCGTCCGGCTTCCCGTCCGGCTCCAGGCCCTCGGCCGCGCGCACCGCGTCCCGGTAGCCGCGCGCGGCCGACCGCAGCGCCGCGTCCACGTCCACCCCGGCGTCGTGCGCCCGCTGCGCCACCGCGAGCAGCAGCCGGCCCGCCGAGTCGGCGGTCAGCTCGGCCGGCAGCTCGTACGGCTCGTCCGGCACCCCGGTGAAGCCCGCCCGGCGCACCCGGGAGACCAGCTTCGCCGCGTACGCCAGCGCGGGCAGCCCGGCCGGCACGCCGTCCAGCACCGACTCGCGGTCCGCCTTCTCGGCCGCCTTCAGCTGCTCCCAGGTCTCCTCCACCTCGGCGGCGCCGCCGGCCTCGGCGTCCCCGAACACGTGCGGGTGCCGGTACACCAGCTTCTCGACGATGTCCCCGGCCACGTCGTCGACGGTGAACGGCTCGGTGGGGTGCTCCTCGGCGATCCGGGAGTGGAAGAACACCTGCAGCAGGACGTCGCCCAGCTCCTCGCGCAGCGTCGCCCGGTCCCCCTCCTCGATCGCCTCGACCAGCTCGTACGCCTCCTCGACCAGGTACTTCACCAGGCTCTCGTGCGTCTGCTCGGCGTCCCAGGGGCAGCCGCCCGGGGAGCGCAGCCGGTCCATCACCGTCACCAGGTCCAGCAGCCGCGAGCCCGGCAGGTCGTACGAGCCGGGCAGCACCTCGATCTCGGGCACCTCGCCGGCGTGCTCCACCGCGAGCCGCGCCAGCGCGTCCGTCAGCCCCGGGTCCCCGTCCGGGCCGCCCAGCCACACCGTCGGGCCGGCCCCGGCCGGCTGCCCGGTCAGCAGCCGGGCCAGCGCGGGCGCCGAGCCGGCCGGCACCACCTCGACCTCGACCCCGGCCTGCCGCACCGCCGCCAGCTGCGGGTGCCCCTCGTCCCCGGCCAGCACCCGCCCCGCCGACCGCAGGGCCTCCCAGGCCGGCCACGCCAGCAGGCCGGGGGCCACCCGGTGGGTGGTGGTCAGCAGGATCAGCTTCGCGCCCGGGGTACGGGTCGGCACGGCGTTCGTCGTCACACCCCGAACCTACTCCCCGCCGGACCCGCGGCCGTCCGGACCGTTCCCCTCCTTTCCCGTACAGGTGCGGTGACCCGTCGTTAAACTCGGCCGCACCACGCGGTCCGAACGCCTGCCGGGGCGGCCGGACCAGGAACACTGGGGGGACCGATGACGCACTCGGTGGTGTTCGTCCACGGCACCGGAGTCCGCGCCGACTCCTATCTCAAGACGCTCGAAGCCGTCGAGCGGGGCCTGCGGACCGCGGCCCCGGGGGCCGGCGTGCACGGCTGCTTCTGGGGCGAGGCGATGGGGGCCGACCTGACCCTCGGCGGCGCGTCGATCCCCGACCACCTCCCCCGGGAGGCCGACCGCGCCGAGCGGGCCGAGGTCGCCGCCTGGGCCGTCCTGCACCGCGACCCCTGGCACGAGCTGCGGCTGCTCGCCCTGCGCACCCCGCCGGAACCGGCCCGCGGCTTCTCCCGCGCCGAGCCGCCGTCCGCCGTGTTCGAACGCCGGATCACCGGCTACCGGCCCGGCCCGGAGCTGGCCGCGGCGCTGCGCGGACGCGGGCTGGAGGAGCACTTCGGAGCCGCGCTGGACGAGCTCCGCCACTCCCCCGAACTGCGCGACGCGGCCGCCACCGCCGACCGCGACGGCGACGAGCACCGCCGGGCCGCCGCCCGCGGTCTGCTCGCCGCCACCCTCGCCCGGGCCCGCCGCGCCGGGCTCGACGTCCCGGACGGCACCGCCCGGGACCACCTGATGGCGCTCCTCGCGAGCGAGCTGGAGACGGACAGCCGCTCGCTCACCGGGGCCGCGAAGAAGTTCCTCGCCGCGCCGTTCCTGCACGCCCTGACCTGGCAGGGCCGGCGCACCCGGGACGGGCGCAACGACCCCGCGCTGCAGGCGGCCGGCGACATCCTGCGCTACCAGGCCCGCGGCCAGGGCGTCCGCGACCTGATCCGGCAGCACGTCGACCACG
Organism: Kitasatospora sp. NPDC004799; assembly: GCF_040609095.1. NCBI lineage: Bacteria > Bacillati > Actinomycetota > Actinomycetes > Kitasatosporales > Streptomycetaceae > Kitasatospora > Kitasatospora sp. NPDC004799. Next base: position 3,858 of record NZ_JBEXJK010000161.1, on the reverse strand, counting down.
CCCCCGGGGACTCGGTCACCCTGGTCGCCCACAGCCTCGGCGGGGTCGCCTGCGTCGACCTGCTCATGCGGGAACGGCTGCCGAAGGTGGACCGGCTGATCACCGTCGGCTCCCAGGCGCCGTTCTTCCACGAGCTCGGCGCCCTGGTCTCGCTCGCCCCGGGCGAGCCGCCGACCGCGCACTTCACCCGCCGCTGGCTCAACGTGTACGACCCCCGCGACCTGCTGTCGTTCCGCGCCGCGACCGTCTTCCCCGACCACGCCCACGACGTGCGGGTCGACAACGGCCAGCCCTTCCCGCTGTCGCACTCCGCGTACTGGAGCAACCCGCAGGTCTGGGAGGCCGTCCGGACATGGCTGGCCTGACGGCCGATCCGGCCCGGGTCCACGCCATCGTGGTCGGGCTGGAGGGCTACCCCGGTGCCGCGCTGGATGGCCCGGTCGCGGACGCGCTGGCCTTCGTCGCCTGGCTGCGCGGCCACGGCGTGCCGCCCGGGAACATCGCCCTGTGGCTGTTCCCCCGGGAACGGAACCGGGACGCGGCCGAGCGCGCCGCCCGGGACCACCGGGTCCCGGTGAGCTGGGCGACCGCCGACGACTCCACCCGGCTCATGGACACGCTCCGCGACCCGCGGGAGGGCGACGTCCTCTACGTCTACTGGGCCGGCCACGGCGTGACGGCCCAGCAGGACCGCCGGCTGCTGATGCTGCCGAGCGACCCCGACCGCACCGCGCGCTGGCTGCACACCCAGGAGTTCTACGAGGTCCTGTCGGACCCGGCCGTGTGCCGCTTCGGGCACCAGGTGTTCCTGCTCGACGTCTGCGCGACGTACGCCGAACGGCGGCTCGACGGGGAACCGGTGCCGCTCTCCTTCGGGGCCTACCGGCGCACCGTGGTGCCGCAGTTCGTCATCCACGCCACCGCCGCCGACCAGGTCGCCCTGGAGGCCGACGGCCGCGGCCGGTTCTCCCGGACCGTCGTCGACTGGCTGGCGGCCCAGGACGCGCTGCTCCCGGACCTGCCCGCCCTCGCCGCCCACCTCACCGACCGCTTCCCTCCCGACGGCGACGGACAGACCCCGACCGTGCTGGTGCGCGACTGGGACCTCAACGTCCGCGAGCACCGCCCCGCCCCGACCGCCCCGGAGCCCGACCGCGAGCTGCTGGAGAGCCTGCGCAAGGAACTGCTCAGCGGCTCCGACGCCCTGCCGCCGGGGACCACCGACCGCCTGGCCGACGCGCTCCGGCTCCGCCACACCGGCGCCGGGGACTCCGCCGAGCGGCTCGCCGGGGTGCTCCTGCGGCACCGGCGCGCCCTGGCGACCCTGCTCGACGTCCTCGGCCCCGCGGACCGGCAGCGGGCCCGCCGGCTGCTGCGGGTCGGCACGTTCCTGCACCTGCGCCGCCACCCCGTCCGGGTGCTGTCGGACGCCGAGCACCGGCGGATCTCCGACCTCCTCGGAGCCCTGCCCGCGCTGACCGCCGGCGAGGTGGCCCGCGGCCTGGCCGCGCTGACCGCCGCCGACCAGGCCACCGCCCCGGACGGCCTCGGCGGCCCGGAGCTGGCGCTGTGGCGGATCGACCGGCTCGACCGGCTGGAGCTGCGCTTCCGCGACAGCCCGGCGCCGGTGCTGCCGCCGGTCGTGGAGGCCCTGGAGGCCCTGGCCGTGCTGCCGGCCGCCGCGCCCGTCGCCCAGGAGGTCCGGCGGCTGGCCGAACGGGTCGTGGAGCGGCTGACCGTCTCCTCCGAGGCGCTCGACCTCGTCCGCACCACCGCCGAGCAGCGGGCCGCCCGGCCGGGCCGGGAGCCCCGCGTGGTGGTCCGGCTGGAACGCTACGACGAGGACGGCAAGTTCCTCTGCTACGTCTCGGTCGACCGCGGCGACGGGCAGCTGACCCTGGTGTCGGAGGGCTCCGACCTGCCGTGCGACCAGCACGAGGTGGTCGAGCGCATCCTGCTCGCGAACCGCTCCCTCGGGCCGGCCGGCGGCGGCAGCGAGCAGCTGATCGAGGTGGTCCTCGACAACACCGACCTGGACCTCGACGTCGCCGACTGGCGCGGCGGCCCCGACGACGGCCTGCCGACCGTCCTGGGCTGGGAGTACCCCGTGGTGATCCGCTCGGTCGACGTCCGGGCGGGCGAGGCCGAGGTCCGACGCCGCTGGGACGCCCGGAACGCCGCCCCGGTGCGGCTGCGCGACGCGGACGCCGCCGACCTCGGCTTCTACCGGACGCTCGTCCACCAGCGGACCGCCTCCCGCGCGCTCGTCCAGACCGGCCCGCCCGACCGGGTCCGCGCCGCGCAGATGGCCATCGCCGTGGGCTACCCCATCGTGTGCTGGGACGCCGGCGCCACCGCCGAGGTCCCCGACGCCCACTTCGACCCGCTCGACCCGGCCGGCGAACCGGAGGACCTGCCCGAACGGGTCCGCGCCTGCCGCTGCGACCCGCCGCACCCGCCCCCGGCGCCCCCCGCGCCCCGGCGGCCCGTCCTGGTCTGGCAGCACCCCGGCCGCCCGCTCGACCACGCCCTGACCACCACCCGCCACACCTGAACCACGAAACGAGCAGAGGACGCATGACCACTCAGTCCACACCGCCGACGCCGGCCGAGACCGGCGCGGAGGACCCCTCCTGGCGGGTCTTCCACGGCGACGGCCGGCAGGAGCGGGTCGAGCTGCCCCCGCCCCCGCCCTGGCGGCGCTTCGCCCTGGCCGCGTCCGACGGGGCGGACCGGCCCGCCCCCGCCGACGGGTACCCCGACCGCCCGTACGTCCTGCACGACCAGACCCAGATCGACGTCATCAACGCGGCCATCTACCTGCGCCGGCCGCTGCTGGTGACCGGGCGCCCCGGCACCGGCAAGTCCTCGCTGGCCCACGAGATCGCGCGCGAACTCGACCTCGGCCAGGTGCTGCACTGGCCGGTCAACAGCCGCTCCACCCTGCAGGACGCGCTCTACCGCTACGACGCCATCGGCCGCCTCCAGCACAGCGGGCTGAACCGGGAGGACGCCGACCGGTCGGCCGACGCGGCCGAGGACATCGGCCTGTTCCTGCGGCTCGGCCCGCTCGGCACCGCCCTCGTCCCCACCGACCGGCCCCGGGTGCTGCTGATCGACGAGCTCGACAAGGGCGACCTCGACCTGCCCAACGACCTGCTCACGGTCTTCGAGGAGGGCGTCTTCGAGATCCCCGAGCTGTCCCGGCTGCCCCAGGGCCGCGACGTCGTCACCGTCACCACCGCCGACCGCAACGGGCGGACCCCCGTCACCCGGGGCACCGTCACCTGCACCCAGTTCCCCGTCGTGGTCATCACGACCAACGGGGAACGCGACTTCCCGCCCGCCTTCCTGCGGCGCTGCGTGCCGCTCTACCTGAAGGACCCGGCCGAGGAGCAGCTCCGCGAGATCATCCAGGCGCACCTGACCGACGTCGAGAGCAGCCGGATCGACGACCTGGTCAAGGAGTTCCTCGACCGGCGGGCCGTCGACGAGCTCGCCACCGACCAGATCCTCAACGCGGTCTTCCTGCGCGCCGGCGGGGCCCGGGTCGCCCCGCAGGGCCTGATGAAGGCCGTGCTGCACGCGCTCAACAAGGTCCGGTGACCGTGTACCGGCGGTTGCGGGCGGCCCTGAGCGGCACGGCGGTCGAGCTCACCCCGGAGGAGGCCCTGGACGCGTTCTGGCTGGCCACCCACCTCCCGGCCGGAGCGGCCGCCCCGATCGTCCGCACCCTGGCCGGGCCCGAGCCGGACGACCGGGCCGCAACCGCGGCCGCCGGCGCCGGACCGGTCCGCCCGCACCCGCCGGTCAAACCCGCCGCGGACCACCCCGGACTGCACGCCACCGAACCACCGC
>NZ_JBEXJK010000160.1:0-17636 GCF_040609095.1 Kitasatospora sp. NPDC004799 | reverse complement strand
CACGCTGTTGAGTTCTCAAGGAACGGACGCTTCCTTCGGACTGCCTTCCAGCAGGCCCTCCGGGCTTCGTTCTTTCGTGTTTCCAGCTTATCAGATGTTTTCCGCTCCGTTTTCCGGAGTTTCATTCATCCGATTCGCTTTCGCCTTTCGGCGCTCCCGAACTCTAGCAGAGTTCGTCGGTCCGTTTTCCCCGGTCGTTCTCGAATTCAGATTCGAGCCCGTTTCCGAGGGGCCGTCCCGTGGGGCAACCCGGAGAACATTACGCACCGGGTCGCCCCACGTCAAACCGGCGTCAGCCGGTGTTGAGCGAGCGTCAGACCTCGACCACGACCGGCAGGATCATCGGCCGGCGGCGGTAGTTGTCCGCGACCCACTTGCCGATGGTGCGGCGGACCAGCTGCTGCACCTGACGGGGTTCCAGCACGCCGTCGCTCGCCGAGCGGTCCAGCGCCTCCTGGAGCTTGGCGGCCACCGGGACGAACGCGTTGTCGTCGATGCCGGAGCCGCGGGCCTGGATGGTCGGGCCGCCGACGATCTTGCCGTTGGCCGAGTCGACCGCGACGAAGACCGAGATGAAGCCCTCCTCGCCGAGGATCTTGCGGTCCTTGAGCGAGGCCTCGCTGATGTCGCCGACCGAGGAGCCGTCCACGTAGACGTACCCGGCCTGCACCTTGCCGACGATCCGGGCGACGCCGCCTTCGAGGTCGACGCAGACGCCGTCCTCGGCGATGACCACGCGGTTGCGCGGCACCCCGGTGGCGATGCCCAGCTCGGCGGCCGCGCGCAGGTGGCGCCACTCGCCGTGGACCGGCATCAGGTTGCGCGGCTTGCAGATGTTGAAGAAGTACAGCAGCTCGCCGGCCGAGGCGTGGCCGGAGACGTGCACCTTGGCGTTGCCCTTGTGCACGACCTTGGCACCCCAGCGGGTCAGGCCGTTGATCACCCGGTAGACGGCGTTCTCGTTGCCCGGGATGAGCGAGGAGGCCAGGACGACGGTGTCGCCCTCGACGATGCGGATCTGGTGGTCGCGGTTGGCCATCCGGGACAGCGCCGCCATCGGCTCGCCCTGCGAACCGGTACAGATCAGCACGACCTCCTTGTCGGGCAGGTCGTCCAGCTGCTTGACGTCCACGACCATGTTGCCGGGGACCTTCAGGTAGCCGAGGTCGCGGGCGATGCCCATGTTGCGGACCATCGAGCGGCCGACGAAGGCGACCTTGCGCTTGTACTCGTGCGCGGCGTCCAGGACCTGCTGGATGCGGTGCACGTGGCTCGCGAAGGAGGCCACGATGATGCGCTTCTCGGCGTTCGCGAAGACGTTCCGCAGCGCCGCCGAGATGTCCCGCTCGTGCGGGATGAAGCCGGGGACCTCGGCGTTGGTGGAGTCCACCAGCAGCAGGTCCATGCCCTCCTCGGCCAGCTTGGCGAAGGTCGGCAGGTCGGTCAGGCGGCCGTCCAGCGGCAGCTGGTCCATCTTGAAGTCGCCGGTGGCCACGACCATGCCGGCGGGGGTGCGGACCGCCACCGCCAGGGCGTCCGGGATGGAGTGGTTGACCGCGATGAACTCGCAGTCGAAGGGGCCGATGCGCTCGCGCTGGCCCTCCTTGACCTCCAGCACGTACGGCCGGATGCGGTGCTCGGCGAGCTTGGCCTCGATCAGCGCGAGGGTCAGCTTGGAGCCGATCAGCGGGATGTCCGGGTTCTCCCGCAGGAGGAAGGGGACGGCGCCGATGTGGTCCTCGTGCCCGTGGGTGAGGACGATGCCGTCGACCTTGTCGAGGCGGTCCCGGATGTAGCTGAAGTCCGGGAGGATCAGGTCGACGCCGGGCTGCTCGTCCTCGGGGAAGAGGACGCCGCAGTCGATGATCAGGATGCGGTCGCCGTACTCGAGGACCGTCATGTTGCGGCCGATCTCGCCGAGGCCGCCGAGCGGTGTGATGCGGAGGGCGCCCTCCTTCAGGGCCGGGGGCGCGCCGAGCTCGGGGTGCGGGTGGCTCAAAAGACTCTCCTCACGACGCACGCCATATGCCCGGGGTCCTCCCCCTGGAGACATATGGCGTGCGTACTCAGTGTCGTTTTCCTACTGGGTCTGTGCTCTCGCGCCGTCGATCCGGTCCAGCGGCGGACCCTGGGGTCCGGCGAGCCGGGGCGCGCACGTCCGTGTCTGCTAGAGGTGTACCCCGCCGGCGGCGAGATCCTGCCTCAATCGCTCGATCTCCTCCGGCGTCGCGCCGACCAGCGGCAGCCGCAGCGGGCCGGCAGGCAGGCCCTGGAGCTCCAGCGCGGCCTTGGTGAGGATCACGCCCTGGGTGCGGAACATACCGCTGAACACCGGCAGCAGGCGCTGGTGGATGCTCGTGGCCTTGACCACATCGCCCGCCAGGAAGGCATCGATCATCGCCCGCAGGTCCCCCGCCACCACGTGCCCGACGACGCTGACCACGCCGACGGCTCCGACGGACAGCAGCGGCAGGTTGAGGATGTCGTCGCCGGAGTACCAGGCGAGGTCGGCGCGGGCGATCGCCCAGGCCGCGGCACCGAGGTCGCCCTTGGCGTCCTTGTTGGCGACGATCCGCGGGTGCTCGCCGAGGCGGACCAGCGTCTCGTGGCTCAGCGCGACCCCGCTGCGGCCCGGGATGTCGTACGCCATCACCGGCAGGCCGGTGGCGTCGGCGACCTGCGTGAAGTGCCGGTACAGGCCCTCCTGCGGGGGCTTGTTGTAGTACGGGGTGACGACCAGCAGGCCGTGCGCCCCGGCGGCCTCCGCCTGCCGGGCCAGCTCCACGCTGTGGTGGGTGTCGTTGGTGCCGACGCCGGCCACCACGTGGGCGCGGTCCCCGACCGCCTCGGCCACGGCGCGGACCAGCTGGGCCTTCTCGGCGTCGCTGGTGGTCGGGGACTCCCCGGTGGTGCCGTTGACGACGAGGCCGTCGTTGCCGGAGTCCACGAGGTGCGTGGCGAGGCGCTGGGCGCCGTCGAGGTCGAGCGCGCCGTCGGCGGTGAACGGGGTGACCATCGCGGTCAGGACCCGGCCGAACGGCGTCTGGGGGGTGGAGGTCGGAGCCATGCGTCCAAAGCTACTCGTAGGCGGTGGGGCGGTACCCATGCCGGTCCGGTGTTCGGACAGGTGTATCGCGTCGGCGGCGCGGACGTGGGATTCCGGTGCTGCCCGCTCGGGGGTTCGGGCAGCACCGGAATCCGTGTTCACGAATGTAGGGAGCGGCTAGAAAAGCCGCAATCCAGACATGCCAGACACTCTGCCCATATGCCTGTCGTCCCAGGTCAGGGGGCGACTCGGCCGTGCTTCTCGAAGGCCGCATGGGTGAGCGGCATGAGCTGGGCCCACTGCTCCTCCATCTGCTCGGCGACCATCTCGATCTCGCGCTGCGGGAAGGACGGCACCGCCGAGTTCTCCCGCTTGGTCCGCAGCGACAGGAAGTGCATCAGCGAACGCGAGTTGCAGGTCGCGTACATCGAGGAGAACAGGCCCACCGGCAGCACCGCGCGGGCCACCTCGCGGGCCACCCCGGCCGCCAGCATCTCCTGGTAGCGGGCGTAGGACTCGCGGTACGCGGCCTCCATCGCCTCGGTGGTCGTCCGGTACTGCTCCGGCGTGCCCTCGTGGAACTCGTACTTGCCGGGGCGGCCCTGCTGGACCAGCCTGCGCTCCTCGCCCGGGACGTAGAAGACCGGCTGGAGCTCGCGGTAGCGGCCGGACTCCTCGTTGTACGACCAGCCGCTGCGGTGCCGGTGGAACTCCCGGAACACGAAGATCGGCGCGCTGATGAAGAAGGTCATCGAGTTGTGCTCGAACGGCGTGCCGTGCCGGTCGCGCATCAGGAAGTTGATCAGGCCCTTGGACTTCTCCGGGTCCTGCTGGACGGCCTCCAGGGACTGCTCGCCCGCGGTCGAGACCCGGGCCGCCCAGATGACGTCCGAGTCGGCGGCGGCGCTGCGGACCAGCTCCACCGTCACGTCGCTGCGGAAGCTGGGGGCCGTCGGTTCGTCGCTCACGCGTTACTCCTTGCGGGTTCGGTGCTGTGCAGCTTGATGGCGTGCTGCATGGTCTTGCGGGCGCGCGGGGTGTCGCCGGCGTCGGCGTAGGCCACGGCGAGGCGGAACCAGACGCGCCAGTCGCCCGGCGCGTCCTGTGCCTCGGCCTGGCGGCGGGCGAACACCGCGTCGGCCGAGGCCCGGTCGATCCGCCCGCCCTTGCTGCGCTTCAGCTCGTCCACCGGCAGGCCGCCCTCGGCCTCCAGCTCGCGGGCCAGCCGCTCGCTGTCCCGGCCGAAGCGGACGGTCTGGCGCAGGAACCAGACGCCGATCACCGGGATCACGAAGGCGCAGATCCCGATGCCGATGCCGAGCGGCTTGCCGGTCGCGATCAGCTGGACGCCCTCGCCCACGCAGACCAGGGCGACCAGCAGCAGCACGCCGGACAGGACGAAGAAGCCGGTGCGGGAGGTCATGACGCGCTCCTGGGGATCACCACGGTCACAGGTCCAGGAAGTGTTCGAGGCCGAAGGTCAGCCCCGGCGTCCCGACGACCTCGCGCACGCCCAGCAGGATGCCGGGCATGAAGCTGCTGTGGTGCAGCGAGTCGTGCCGGATGGTGAGCGTCTCGCCGGTGTCGCCGAACATCACCTGCTGGTGGGCGAGCAGGCCGCGCAGCCGTACCGCGTGCACCGGCACCCCGTCCACGTCGGCGCCGCGCGCGCCGGGCAGGCTGTGGGTGGTCGGGTCCTGCTGCGGCGGCCGGCCGGCCTCGGCCCGGGCGGCGGCGATCAGCTGGGCGGTGCGGGTGGCCGTGCCGCTGGGGGCGTCGGCCTTGCGATCGTGGTGCAGCTCGACCACCTCGACCGACTCGAAGTACTTCGCCGCGACCTGGGAGAACTTCATGCCGAGGATGGCGCCGATGGAGAAGTTCGGCGCGATCAGCAGGCCGAGCTCCGGGGCCTCGTCCAGCCAGCCGCGGACGGTGGCGAGCCGCTCGTCCGTCCAGCCGGTGGTGCCGGTGACCACGTGGATGCCGTGGTGCAGGCAGAAGTCCAGGTTGCCCATCACCGAGTCCGGGTGGGTCAGCTCGACGGCCACCTGAGCCCCGGCCCGGGTCAGCTCCGACAGGTCGGAGCCGCGGCCCAGGGCGGCGACCAGCTCCAGGTCCGGCGCGGCCTCGACGGCCTTGACCGCCTCGGAGCCGATCCGGCCCTTGGCGCCGATCACGGCGACGCGCAGCGTCATAGCGAAAGTCCTCTCACCAGCAGTCTCGGGTCTCACACCAGCAGATCGGCGAGCTTGGCGGCCCGCTTGTCGTTGACCGGGCCGATCAGCGCCAGCGACGGCCGGTACGCGCCCAGCACATCACGGGCCACCGCGTGGACGTCCTCCAGGGTCACCGACGCGATCCGCTCCAGCATGTCGTCCACCGACAGGTGGTGCCCGTAGCTGAGTTCGGCCTTGCCGATGCGGTTCATCAGCGAGCCGGTGTCCTCCATGCCGAGCACGGTGGAGCCGGAGATCTGGCCGATCGCCCGCTGCAGCTCCTCCTCGGTGATGCCGTCGGCGACCACCTTGGCCAGCTCGGCGCGGCAGATCCGCAGCACCTCCTCGACCCGCTTGGGCTGGCAGCCGGCGTAGATGCCGAACAGGCCGCTGTCCGCGTAGGACGAGGAGTACGAGTAGACCGAGTAGGCCAGGCCGCGCTTCTCCCGGACCTCCTGGAACAGCCGGGAGCTCATCCCGCCGCCGAGGGCCGCGTTGAGCACGCCCATCGCCCAGCGGCGCTCGTCGTGCCGCGGCACGCCGGGCACGCCCAGCACCAGGTGGGCCTGCTCGGTGGAGCGGTTGAGCACCTCGACCCGGCCGGCCGTGCGCAGCGCCTTGACGCCGCGGCGGGCCTCGGCGGGGGCCGCGGTGGAGGCCGCCAGCACCGGCGCGAAGGCCTGCTCGACCTGCTTGACCACCTTGCGGTGGTCGAGGTTGCCGGCCGCGGCGACGACCAGGTGCTCGGGCCGGTAGCGGCGGCGGTAGAAGCCGGCGATCTGGTCCCGGGTGAGCGTCCGGATGGTCTCCTGGGTGCCCAGGATCGGGCGGCCGAGCGGGCCGCTGCCGTAGATCACCTTGGCGAACAGGTCGTGCACCACGTCGCCCGGGTCGTCCTCGGCCATCGCCATCTCCTCGAGGATGACGCCGCGCTCGGCCTCCACGTCCTCGGGGCGGATCAGCGAGCCGGTGAGCATGTCGCAGACCACGTCGATGGCCAGCGGCAGGTCGGTGTCCAGGACCCGGGCGTAGTAGCAGGTGTTCTCCTTCGCGGTGAAGGCGTTCATCTCGCCGCCGACCGCGTCCAGGGCCGCCGAGATGTCCAGCGCGCTGCGCCGCTCGGTGCCCTTGAAGAGCAGGTGCTCCAGGTAGTGGGTGGCGCCGTTGAGCTGCGGGGTCTCGTCCCGCGAGCCGACGCCGACCCAGATGCCGAAGGTCGCGGAGCGCACCGTCGGCAGGGTCTCGGTGACGACCCGAAGGCCGCCGGGGAGGACGGTGCGGCGCACCGTGCCGGCGCCGTCGACGCCCTTGAGCAGGGTCCGGGTGGTGCCGGGACGCTGCGTTACCGCCGGGGCCTGCGCCACGGGGGGTACCTCCAGAGGAAACGCACGTGCGGACAGGCACGTACGGACGAACGCGTGGACAACGGGGTGCGGCCCGCACGCCGGGAGGCGTACGGGCCGCGGGGTCAGCTAGCGGCGCTTCACTCGGAAGCGGCCTCGCCGCCCTCCTCGCCCTCGATGACCGGGATCAGGGAGAGCTTGCCGCGCGGGTCGATCTCGGCGATCTCGACCTGCACCTTGGCACCGACGCCGAGGACGTCCTCGACGTTCTCCACGCGCTTGCCACCGGCCAGCTTGCGGATCTGCGAGATGTGCAGCAGGCCGTCCTTGCCCGGCATCAGCGACACGAACGCGCCGAACGTCGTGGTCTTGACCACGGTGCCCAGGTAGCGCTCGCCGACCTCCGGCATGGTCGGGTTGGCGATCTGGTTGATCGTGGTGCGGGCGGCCTCGGCGGCCGGGCCGTCGGCGGCACCGATGTAGATGGTGCCGTCGTCCTCGATCGTGATCTCGGCGCCGGTGTCCTCCTGGATCTGGTTGATCATCTTGCCCTTGGGGCCGATGACCTCACCGATCTTGTCCACCGGGATCTTGATGGTGATGATGCGCGGCGCGTTCGGGGACATCTCGTCGGGCGAGTCGATGGCCTCGTTCATCACGTCGAGGATGTGCAGGCGGGCGTCCTTGGCCTGCTTCAGCGCGGCGGCGAGCACCGACGCCGGGATGCCGTTCAGCTTGGTGTCCAGCTGGAGGGCGGTGATGAAGTTGCGGGTACCGGCGACCTTGAAGTCCATGTCGCCGTACGCGTCCTCGGCGCCGAGGATGTCGGTCAGCGTGACGTAGTGGGTCTCGCCGTCGATCTCCTGGGAGATCAGGCCCATGGCGATGCCGGCGACGGCGGCCTTCAGCGGCACACCGGCGTTCAGCAGCGACATGGTCGAGGCGCAGACCGAGCCCATCGAGGTGGAGCCGTTGGAGCCGAGCGCCTCGGAGACCTGGCGGATGGCGTACGGGAACTCCTCGCGGGTCGGCAGCACCGGCAGCAGGGCGCGCTCGGCGAGCGCGCCGTGGCCGATCTCGCGGCGCTTGGGCGAGCCCACGCGGCCGGTCTCACCGACGGAGTACGGCGGGAAGTTGTAGTTGTGCATGTAGCGGCGGCGCGTCTCCGGGGAGAGCGTGTCCAGCTGCTGCTCCATGCGCAGCATGTTCAGCGTGGTGACGCCCAGGATCTGGGTCTCGCCGCGCTCGAACAGGGCCGAGCCGTGCACCCGCGGGATCGCCTCGACCTCGGCGGCCAGGGTGCGGATGTCGGTGACGCCGCGGCCGTCGATGCGGACCTTGTCCTTGATGACGCGCTCGCGGACGATCTTCTTGGTCAGCGCGTTGTAGGCGGTGCTGATCTCCTTCTCGCGGCCCTCGAACTCGGGCAGCAGCTTCTCGGCGGCCAGCGCCTTGACGCGGTCCAGCTCGTTGTTGCGCTCCTGCTTGCCCGGGATGGTCAGGGCCTGGGCGAGCTCGTCCTTGACGGCGGCGGTCAGCGCGGCGAGGACGTCGTCCTGGTAGTCCAGGAAGACCGGGAACTCGCCGGTCGGCTTGGCGGCCTGGGCGGCCAGCTGCGACTGCGCGGCGCACAGGACCTTGATGAACGGCTTCGCGGCCTCCAGGCCGGAGGCGACGATCTCCTCGGTCGGCGCGTCGGCGCCGCCCTCGACCAGCTTGATGGTCTTGTCGGTGGCCTCGGCCTCGACCATCATGATCGCGACGTCGCCGTCCGGCAGGACGCGACCGGCGACGACCATGTCGAAGACGGCCGACTCCAGCTCGCTGTGGGTCGGGAAGGCGACCCACTGGCCGTTGATCAGCGCGACGCGCACACCGCCGATCGGGCCGGAGAACGGCAGGCCCGCCAGCTGGGTGGAGGCGGAGGCGGCGTTGATCGCGACCACGTCGTACAGGTGGTCGGGGTTGAGCGCCATCACGGTGACGACGACCTGGACCTCGTTGCGCAGGCCCTTGACGAAGGACGGGCGCAGCGGGCGGTCGATCAGGCGGCAGGTGAGGATCGCGTCCTCGGAGGGCCGGCCCTCGCGACGGAAGAACGAGCCGGGGATGCGGCCCGCGGCGTACATCCGCTCCTCGACGTCCACGGTCAGCGGGAAGAAGTCGAAGTGCTCCTTCGGCTGCTTGGACGCGCTGGTGGCCGACAGCACCATGGTGTCGTCGTCCAGGTAGGCCACGGCGGAACCGGCGGCCTGACGGGCCAGGCGGCCGGTCTCGAAGCGGATGGTACGGGTGCCGAAGGAACCGTTGTCGATCACGGCCTCGGCGTAGAACACGTTCTCTTCCACCTGGAAGATCTCCTCTTTCGTACGTTCTCCGGGAGAGCGTCCCCGCGCGCTGCTGCGGTGGGCCCCGGGCCCTCGTCAGGGAGGGCGGCAGTCGGGCCGGTCTTCGATCGAAGCCTCCGGAGTGCCCCGCTCGGTCTGCGGGGGTTCCGACGGCCACTACCGAGGACCGGCGCCTCACGGCTGCCGGGCCGGGAAGGGCGGTCCGCGTCTGGACGCTCTCTCGGATGCGGGCGGCTTCCGTTTGAAGCCTTCGTCCCGCGGGGGGTTCGGGTCCTTCTGCCCGGGTGGCGCGCTGGTGCGCCATCACCCGGCATGCCCACAACCCTACGGTGCAATCCTCGGGCACCTGGGGAGGTGCGCGCGAGTTGTTATCTCAGGGCGCCGCTGCTCAACAGCAGCGGCATACGCGCGAGGGGCGGCTCCCCGGTGTGGGGAGCCGCCCCGAGCGGCGTGACTAGCGGGCGCCGCCGGCGGCACCGCGGCGGATGCCCAGGCGGTCGACGAGCGTACGGAAGCGCTCGATGTCCTTCTTGGCCAGGTACTGGAGCAGGCGGCGACGCTGGCCGACCAGGATCAGCAGGCCACGACGCGAGTGGTGGTCGTGCTTGTGGGACTTCAGGTGCTCGGTCAGGTCCGAGATGCGGCGGGAGAGCATGGCCACCTGGACCTCGGGGGAGCCGGTGTCGCCCTCCTTCTGGCCGAACTCGGCGATGATCTGCTTCTTGACGTCAGAGGCGAGAGCCACTGCAACTCCTTCGGGGTCTACCGAGCGGTCCTGGTCGACAACACAGGACTCATCGAGAACTCGGTGTCGCGGGCGCGGCCGGCGCTCTGCGGCCCACGCTGGGGCTGCGGACACACGGCTGCGCTCGGAGGCCAAGCGTACCAGTGCCGCCCACCCGGCCGTTCGGCGGGCCCGGTGGGCGGCAGTGGGGCGCTGCGGGAGCGGCGGCGGGCGGCCGCCGGGTCAGCTGGTGGCGCCGCGGACCAGCCGGTAGACGTCCAGGACGGCGAGCGCCAGCGGGACGAGCGAGATCAGGGTGAGGCTGTCCACCAGGTCCAGGATGCGCCCCCAGAACGGGGAGACCCCGAGCCGCGGCACCACCAGGGCGATCGCGGTGAGCAGCGCGGCGCCGAAGGCGATGGAGGCGGTCAGCCAGATCGTGCGCAGGTCGAGCTCGGTGGTGGAGCCGGCCGCCCGCAGGAAGAACTGCGGGGTGTGCAGGGAGAGCCCGACGATCAGCAGGCTCAGGCCGAGCAGGCCGGCCACGGTGAGGCTGAGCACCTGCGCGGTGTAGCGGAACAGCCGGGCGCGCAGCATGGTGGTCAGGCCCAGGGCGAGGGCGAGCAGCTCGGGGAAGGTCTCGTCGGTGAAGCCGAGGACGGCGCAGGCGCCGACCACGACCGCGGCGCAGCCGCCGACCAGGCCGACCAGCACCTCGTGGCCGCGGCGGGCCTGGTGCGCGATCCGCTCGTACTGGACGGCCTCGGCGCGCTCGGCCTCCTCGTCGTAGTCGCGGCTGCGGGTGCGGGTCTGGCCGGGGGCGCTGAAGCCGACCGGCAGCCGGGCGAAGCGGGCGGAGAGGCTGGGCAGGAAGCCGACCACGGCGACGGCGGCGACCCCGGTGACGGCGGCGATGTGCCCGGCCGGGGTCTCCGGCAGCAGGACGGCCGCGAAGGTGGCGAGTGCGCCGGCCGTGGAGACCAGGGCGGCGGCGACGAACACCGCGTCCTTCTCCGGCAGCAGGCCGGCCAGCAGTACGGCGACCACCAGGACGGCGACGCAGCCGGCCAGGAACTGGAGCCGGCCGGGGCCGTCCCCCGGGTGGGCGACGGCGATCAGGCCGCTGCCGCCGATCATGGCGTGCGGCAGCGCGCCGAGGCCGAGCGCGACGGCCGCGTGGGCGTCCTGGTAGACCCGGGCGCGCACCCCGGCGAACGCGGTGAGCACGACGGCGGTGACGCCGGCCAGGACGCCGGGCAGGCCGTGCATGTCGTGGCGCAGGTCGGAGAACCAGAGCGCGAAGCCGAGCAGGGTGAGCAGCACCCCGGCGCCGATCAGGCCGAAGCCGCGCATCAGCTCGGCGGTCCAGAACCGGCGGTCGGCCTCGACGGCGCTGGCGATCGCGTCGGCGACGTCGTCGTAGACGGCCGGCGGGAGCGACTCGGCGAAGGGGCGCAGCGCCAGCAGGTCGCCGTCGCGGACCTGCTGGGCGGCCAGCGGCAGCCCGCTGTCCAGCACCGTGCCGTCGCGGCGGACCAGGTGGAAGCCGGTGGGGGTGCCGTCGGGCTGGCTCTGGTTGGCCAGCCGCAGCACCTCGGGGTAGACGTCCGCGAGCGGGACGTCCTCGGGCAGGGCGACGTCGATCCGGCGGTCCGGGGCGACGACGGTCACCCGGCAGTAGCCCGTCGCGGCGGCGGCGCTCATGCGGCCCCCTCACGGCGGTCGCCCGCGAGGGCCCCCACCTCGATCCTTCGACGCACTTGGCGCTCCCCCTTGTTGACGGTGCCGAGGCCCGGCGGCGCTCGGTGTTGCTGTGGAACCGGCCCGGCCGGGCCGCGAGTTGGCGCGGCGTTACCCTACCCGTTCGGTTCGTGTCCGCTGCCGGTGCGTACCGGGCCCTGGCGGGCGGTGCGGGAGCGACCGTTAGGATCGGCGCCTGCGCAAAGGTACGGGGGCTGCGCTGGGTGGGGCGTCCTCAGCCACCGGATTCCCGTACGGACCGTACGCAAATCGCATGAGGGCTGATGCCGAAGTGATCGATCGACGCCGCGGGGTGGATGACACATGGGTGTGATCACGGTCAAGCGACCGGCCAGGGCGTACCCGCCCACCGTGCCGGACGAGCCGGTGGAGCTGGTGAGCCCACCCGAACTGCCCCGGCAGGGCGGCGAGGACTGGCTGATGAGCATCCTGCCGATGATGGGCATGGGCGGCTCGGCGGTGTTCTTCTTCTCGCCGGGGGCCGCGGCGCCGATGAAGATCATGGGCGGTCTGATGATCGCCTCGACGCTCGGCATGGTGCTGGCGCAGATCGTCCGGGCCCGCAAGGGCGGCTCGACCGCGATGGCGGACGAGCGGCGCGACTACCTGAAGTACCTCCAGCAGACCCGCCGCCAGGTGCGCCGCACGGCCGAGCGCCAGCGCGGCGCGCTGCTGTTCCTGAACCCGGCGCCGGACCAGCTCTGGTCGATCGTCGAGGACGGCCGGCGGCTGTGGGAGCGGCGCACCGGGGACGGCGACTTCGCGCAGATCCGGGTGGGCCTCGGGCCGGTGCAGCTGTCCACCCCGCTGGTGGCGCCGCAGACCGCGCCGATGGACGAGCTGGAGCCGCTGTCGGCGGCCGCGATGCACTCCTTCCTGAAGGCGCACGGCACCCTCCAGGACCTGCCGCTGGCGGTCTCGCTGCGGGCCTTCTACCACATCACGGTGTGCGGGGACCCGGACTCGGTGTACGGGAACGTGCGCGCGATGATCGCCCAGCTGACCACCCTGCACTCGCCGGACGACCTGATGGTGGCGGTCGCGGCCGCGCCCGGTGCGGCCGAGGAGTGGGAGTGGACCAAGTGGCTCCCGCACAACCAGCACCGCAAGGAGGCCGACGGCGCGGGCTCGCGCCGGCTGTTCGCCAGCGACCTGGGCGACCTGGAGTACCTGCTCCAGGACGAGCTGGCCGGCCGCCAGCGCTTCGTGCGCGAGGTGGCCCCGCCGGCCGACCAGCCGCACCTGGTGGTCGTCATGGACGGCGCCGGGGTGCCGCACGACTCGCTGCTGGCGAGCCCGGAGGGCGTGCAGGGCGTGACGGTCATCGAGGTGGTGCCGGGCGAGGTCGACGAGCCCAGCGGACACCTGATGATCACGGTCGGCGCCGAGGAGCTGGTGCTGCGCTCGGCCTCCGGCGCGACGTACACCGGCAAGCCGGACCTGCTCTCGGTGTGGCAGTCCGAGGCGCTGGCGCGGCAGTTGGCGCCGTACCGGATCTCGGCCGGCGGGGACGACGAGCCGCTGCTGTCCAACCTCGACTTCACCGACATGATGAGCTCGGGCGACCCGGGCTCCTTCGACGTGGCCCGCAGCTGGCGCCCGCGCGCCCAGCACGAGCGGATGCGGGTGCCGATCGGAGTCGGCGCCAACGGCGAGCACGTCTACCTGGACATCAAGGAGGCCGCGCTGGAGGGCATGGGCCCGCACGGCCTGTGCGTCGGCGCGACCGGCTCCGGCAAGTCGGAGCTGCTGCGCACGCTGGTGCTGGCGCTGGCGATGACCCACTCCTCGGAGATCCTGAACTTCGTCCTCGCCGACTTCAAGGGCGGTGCGACCTTCTCCGGCATGGCGGACATGCCGCACACCTCCGCGGTGATCACCAACCTGGAGGGCGAGCTCACCCTGGTCGACCGCATGCGCGACGCGATCGAGGGCGAGCTGCACCGCCGCCAAGAGCTGCTGCGCTCGGCGGGCAACTACGCCAACATCCACGAGTACGAGCGGGCCCGGGCGGCCGGCGCGGCGCTGGACCCGCTGCCCTCGCTAGTGCTGATCATCGACGAGTTCTCCGAACTCCTCACCGCCAAGCCCGACTTCATCGAGATGTTCATCCAGATCGGCCGGATCGGCCGCTCCCTGGGCGTGCACCTGCTGCTGGCCTCGCAGCGTCTGGAGGAGGGCAAGCTGCGCGGCCTGGACACCTACCTCTCGTACCGGATCGGTCTGCGCACCTTCTCGGCCGCGGAGTCCCGGGCCGCGATCGGCGTGCCGGACGCCTACCACCTGCCGCCGGTGCCGGGCGTCGGCTACCTCAAGTTCGGCGAGGACGTGATGGACCGGTTCAAGGCCGCCTACGTCTCGGGGCCGTACCGGGCGCCGGGGCAGCAGCGGTCGACCGGCGGGCGGCGGGTCAACGCGCGCCCGGTGGAGTTCACCGCGGCCTTCGTGGACCTGCCGGACCCGGTGGAGGAGGAGGTCGCGCCGCAGGCCCCGGAGCAGGACGACGCGCTGGTGGACACCGTGCTGGACGTGTTCGTCCAGCGGATGTCCGGCCAGGGCCCGGCCGCGCACCAGGTCTGGCTGCCGCCGCTGGACGAGGCGCCGAGCATGGACCACCTGCTGCCGCCGCTGCAGGTCGTGCCGGAGCGCGGGCTGACCGCGCCCGGCTACCCGGTGGGCCGGCTGCGGGTGCCGATCGGCATCGTGGACAAGCCGCGCGAGCAGAAGACGGACATCCTGAAGGTCGACTACGCGGGGGCGGCCGGCCACGGCCTGGTCGTGGGCGGTCCGCGCTCCGGCAAGTCGACCGTGGTGCGCACCATGGTGGCCTCGTTCGGCCTCACCCACACCCCGCTGGAGGTGCAGTTCTACCTGCTCGACTTCGGTGCGGGCAGCTTCCAGTCGCTGGCCGGGCTGCCGCACGTCGGCGGGGTGGCCGGGCGCCTGGACGTGGACAAGGTGCGCCGGATGGTCTCCGAGGTGCACGGGGTGCTCAACCGGCGCGAGGAGCTGTTCCGGGTCGCCGGGATCGACACCATCGCCACCTACCGGGCCCGCCGGGCGGCCGGCCAGCTGCCGGACGAGGCCTTCGGCGACGTCTTCCTGGTGATCGACGGCTGGAACACCTTCAAGCAGGAGTTCGAGGGCCTGGAGCCGGTGATCGGCGACATCGCCCAGCGCGGTCTCGGCTACGGCGTGCACCTGGTCGTCACCGCGGCCCGGTACGCCGAGGTGCGCCCGGCGCTGAAGGACCTGCTGCAGAACCGGACCGAGCTGAAGCTCGGTGACGCGATGGAGTCCGAGGTCGACCGCCGGGTGGCGCAGAACGTCCCGGCGCTGGCCGGGCGCGGCATCACCCCGGAGCGGCTGCACTTCCTGTCCGGCCTGCCGCGCCTGGACGGCTCCTCCTCGGTGGACGACCTCCAGAACGGCGTGGCCGGGCTGGTCAGCGCCGTCGACGGGGCCTGGAGCGGCCCGCGCGCCCCGCAGGTGCGGATGCTGCCGGCCGTCCTGGACGGCCTCTCGCTGCCGAAGGGCTTCGAGCACCCGGAGCGCGGCGTGGCCTTCGGCGTGGACGAGGCGGAGCTGGCGCCGGTCTTCGTCAACTTCGAGACCGACCCGCTGTTCATCGTCTTCGGCGACACCGAGTCCGGGAAGTCGGCGGTGCTGCGGATGCTGATCAAGCAGATCACCGAGCGCTACACCCCGGACCAGGCGGGCATCGTGGTCGGCGACTACCGGCGCGCGCTGCTCGGCACCGTGCCGCCGGAGTACCTGGTGGAGTACGCGGCCGCGCAGCCGGCCATGGCGGCCATCGTCGACATGCTGCGCGGCGCCTGCTCGCGCCGCCTGCCGGGCCCGGACGTGACCGCCGAGCAGCTGCGCAACCGCAGCTGGTACAGCGGCAAGGACATGTTCGTGATCGTCGACGACTACGAGCTGGTCTCGACGAGCTCGGGCAACCCGCTGGCGCCGCTGGCCGAGTTCCTGCCGTTCGCCCGCGACATCGGCCTGCGGGTGATCGTCGCCCGCAGCGCGGGCGGCGCCGGCCGCTCGCTGTACGAGCCGGTGCTGCAGCGGATGCGCGAGCTCGGCGGCCAGGGCGTGATCCTCTCCGGCAACCGGGACGAGGGCGCGCTGCTGGGGACGGTCAAGCCGCAGCCGCTGCCGCCGGGCCGAGGCGTCTTCGTGTCGCGCCGGGTGACCAGCGGGCAGATGGTGCAGACCGGTTGGCTGCCGGTGGCGTAGCGGCGCCGGTCGCGCGGCGCGACCGCGCAGACCGTCACGGACGGTGATCGATGGGGTCGGACTCGCGAAGTCCGGCCCCTTCGGCGTCCCAGGTGCTGAAACGTTACAGAGTTCTTTCCGGGCACCGGCTGCGGTTCCCGTACCCGGCCGGGGAGTTGCCGGGCGGTTTCGAGGCCGCCTGGCGTGTCGCCGCCCACCCGGGATGCGGCCTTTGAATGACCGAGCCATCCCGTTTGTTCACCTTCGATTCATTCGCGATGTGGCTGAGGTAACAAGTCGGACAAAGCTCGCAATGACCGAACGTGATCACCGGATCGCATGCCTATGCCGTTCTCCGCAACGGATTCCGAAGCAGTTCCCGCGTTGACGCGGTCAATACGCCCACGGTTCCATTGCGGCCCGGGAGCGACTGGAACCGGACACCGAGCAACCAGCCAGCGGAGGCGATACCGCTCCCTCTCCAGCACCGCACAGAGCCGATCGGAAGCCACATGACCGACACGCTTCGCCCGCCACAGAACGTAGCCGCCACGGTGGCCGAGGCGGCCGCGCCCCAACAGCTCAAGCGCTCGATCGGCGTCGTGGGCGGCACCCTGCTCACGCTGTCCTGCGTCACGCCCGCCTCGACGCTCTTCGTGATCGTGCCGGAGCTGTTCTCCAGCATCGGCAGCGCCACCGCGCTGGCCATCGCGATCGGCACCGTGCTCTGCGTCGCGGTCGCGTTCTGCTACTCCGAGCTCGGCACCCTGATCCCCAGCGCCGGCGGCGAGTACGCGATGGTCGGCACCCTGGCCGGGCGGCTGATGGGCTGGCTGGTGTTCGTGCTCTCGCTGATCGTGGTGATGATCGTCCCGTCGGTCATCGCCCTCGGCACCGCCGACTACCTCGCCCCCGTCCTGCACCTCGACAAGGCCATGACCGGCGCCGCCGTGATGCTGGCCGCCACCCTGGCCGGCCTGCTCGACCTGCGCGCCAACGCCTGGATCACCGGCGTCTTCCTGGTGCTGGAGGTCGTCGCGGCCGGCGTGGTCTCGGTGCTCGGCTTCGCCCACACCAGCAGCGACGCCCCCAGCCTGCTGCACGGCGTGGTCGCCGGGGAGGGCGGCGCCACCACCACGGTGAGCGTGGGCGCCATCGTCGGTGCGCTCGGCATCGCCCTGTTCATCACCCAGGGGTTCTCCACCGCGGTCTACCTCTCCGAGGAGCTGGAGAACCCCCGCCGCAACGTCTCGCGCACCGTGCTGTGGACGCTCGGCATCTCCTCCGCCGTCATCCTGGTGCCGGTCGTCGCCATCACCGTGGGCGCCCCCGACCTGCAGACCCTGGCCGCCGGCGACATCTCCGGCATGGTCACCGCCTGGAGCAACTCCGCGGTCGGCACCTTCATCAGCCTCTGCGTCGCGCTGGCCATCATCAACGCCGGCATCGTCATGGTCATCCAGAACTCCCGGGTGCTGTTCGCCTCCGCCCGCGACAAGGCCTGGCCGGAGCCGGTCAACAAGGCCTTCGCCACCCTCGGCCGGTTCGGCTCGCCGTGGATCGCCACCCTGGCGGTCGGCCTGCCCGGCGCCGCGCTCTGCTTCGTCAAGGGCGAGCTGCTGAGCAGCATCACCGGCGTCGCCGTCACCGGGATGTACCTGCTGGTCGCGATCGCCGCGCTGCTCTCCCGCCGCGCCCACCACAAGCACGCCGCCGCCTGGCGGATGCCGCTGTGGCCGGCCGTCCCGGTGGTGCTGATCGCCGTCCTGGTCTACGTGATCACCCAGCTGGACACCGAGCCCCTGCTGTGGACCGGCGGCATCACCGCCGCCGGCGCCCTCTACTGGCTGTTCTACCTGCGCCCCCGGCAGGACACCCGCTGGGTGATCAGCCTCCCCGAGGACCAGCAGGACTGACCCCCACCTCCCCCACCCCCCACACAGCGGCGCCCCGGGCCTCCCCCCGCCCCCG